>NZ_JACOQG010000011.1:0-106487 GCF_014297245.1 Blautia difficilis
GAATAATATAAATAAATAATACGATATCCTAAACGTGGATGTTTTCTTTGAAAATTCAGTCCAATTGGCATCTTCTATATCCTCTACTAACAAGTAATCCTTTATTACTACTCCTCAATCCAATTATACGCATAACACAACATTATTTTTTCTATTGATTTATCGAAAGTTTTTCTACAATATGTTCAAGTTCTTCATTAAACTTTTTATTATTACTTTTCATTCCATGCCCCATACCTGCAATGATCTGGTCATAGTTCATGATAATATCTCCCAGCGTCTCAATATCCTCCACCGGAATAATTGTTCCCATTCTTTTTGCCACATTTCGTGCAAATTCCACCTGATGATCGTTTACATGTTCATTAAATTGATGCTGTCGTGGCACGACAATCGGTGTTTTTCCAATCTGCAACGGCATAATGAAACTCGCAGGTCCCCCATGTGTTATTACTATACGGGCATCCTCTACGTTTTTAACCATCTGCTGATATGGAATTAATTTACTCCACTGACAATATTGAGGCTTATATGTACTAAATCCAGTCTGAATAATCACATCTTCCTGAATAATACCATTCTTTTTCAAATCATCAACTTTCTGAACCAGTCTGTTAAATGGCTGTTCATGTGTTCCCACTGTCACAAATATCATCGTTTTCTCCCCTTATTTAAAATATGCTTCCAAGGTTTATAGCTTTCGGATATACCTTTTTCTGTTCTTCCCATTGAACAATAAACTTATCAACAAGAGGATAAACCATTTTTCCAGTCATAGTTGGCTTGTCAATTCGGTCAAAGACTTCAATATAAATTAATTTTGCTCCCATTAATTTGCCAAGATAAAAAAATGGAACTGCTGGTGCCGCACCACAGGAAATAATTAAATCAGGTCTTTCGGAACGAAGAACTTTCCAGGCGATTTTTGTATTTATTATAAGTGCCTTAAGACTACGATTAGTTGGATAATAACAAGGGTACATTTTTTCACCCTCAAGTAAACTTCGAGCATCTTCTTTGTCAAATGTTATCCAAAATCGCTCCTTATCTTTCCAAAAAGGTTTAAGCATATAAAGATGAGTTAAATGACCTCCTGACGATCCAACTAAACATACTTTCATTTTTTCGCTCCTTATATTCCATCAATATTTTTTCCAAAAACACTTTTTCCTGTTGCCCTTTGCATTTGTTAATTAATATATAACTTATCTAATTTTAGCAAAAACAATCACATCGACCCATCTTTCTTCGCAACCACCATCACCGTCTTCAAAAGGATCTTAATATCTAACCCAATATCCCAGTTTTCAATATATTCTTTATCCAACCTCACAACCTCTTCGAAGTCCGTAATATCGCTTCGCCCACTGACCTGCCACATACCGGTAATTCCCGGCTTGATTGCAAGTCTCGCTTTATGCCGCGGTTCATACAGGTTGGTCTCCGAAATCAACGGCGGTCTTGTTCCCACAATGGACATATCCCCTTTCAGTACATTAAAGAACTGCGGGAATTCGTCCAGGCTTGTCCTTCTGATGAAATCGCCCACTCCTGTCTTATGCGTTCCGTCTGGAAGTACCTTATTTCCGATAACCCTGGGATCGAAATCCAGCTTGAACATTTTTCCGTCCCCTAATTTGTTATCCTTCATCAGTTCTGCTTTTCGTTCTTCTGCATCCATGTACATACTGCGAAATTTATACATTTTGAATTTTTTCCCATTCTTTCCTACACGTTCCTGGGAAAAGAAGATTGGTCCCGGAGAAGCAATATAAATAGCCGGTGCCACAAAAATAAACAGGATGGCGGTTAAGATGCATCCTACCAGTCCTCCTGCTATATCCATTAATCTTTTCAGAAAAAGCTGGCGGGATGAAGCATAATTAATGCTTGTCGTCAGTACCGTATAATTACCGATTTTTTCCACAAACTGTCTCTTGCCTGATTCACTGTTGATTTTTGCCAGATTCAGATGAACGGTCACGCCTGTCTCTGCAAACTGTTCCAGCAGCTTATCCGGGTAAGGGATTTCCTCAGGTGTGACTACCAGTACCTCATCGATCCATTCCCTGCACACATATTCTGCAGCGTTTTCCTCACTGGCTACCACCCGAATACCCGCAACCTTCTGGCCGGTCAGATCATGGTCAAGCAATACCACTCCGGAAATCATATATCTGGAGTAATTCTGTTCCTGGACATTTCGGATTACCTTGGAAGCCATCTTCTCAGTGGTTACAATAAGCAGGGAGTGGTTTCCGACTTCCTTTCTCCTGCTCTGCAGAAATCTTTTCCACAGAATTCTGGTAATATAAGCTAACAAAGTATACAGCACAAATGTCAGAATCATAGCCAGTCTGGAATACATCTGCCCCTGCTGTATGAGGAACAGATAAAGGACAGACACAGCTCCCATCACAATGCTCTGATAGGCTGTGATCAGAAATTCCCGATAATATCCTCTCTTCAGCACATTTCTCAGAGTCCCCAGCAAAAAAAGGACTGCAAGATCCGCCACTTCTATATAAATTGACATATTCCGATAAATCATGGTCTGATAGGGATTAAATCCATACCCACTTAATCCATAAGCCAGCACAAATGCCAGCTGCAGGCAAATCATATCCAACAGGATAAAATCCCAATGCTTCAGCCATCCATCCGTATCTTTTCTATACACTTTTTCATATTCTCCTTCTTATTACGTTTTCTCCTTCTTCTGAATCACATCGGACACTTTGCTAGTGTGCCGACAAGTTGATTTTTGAAAAAATCTCCAAACCTGCATATAGTGTCTGTATTCCATCTGCCATAGGCAGTTCCAGTCTGGCCAGTCTCTTATGACGGTCGATTTTGCGGATCATTTTCTCCTTTCCCCGCAGGGGTCCTTCTGTAATATAAGTCCGTCCTTCCTGTATATGTCCTCTGGACATGTGCAGATGCTGTTTTTCTCCCAGAAATCCTCTGAGAAAACTTTCCTGCTCCGGTAGAAGCTCTATGGAGTTCTCTGCAATGCTCTTGCTCATGTCTGCCGTTGGCTGCCATTGTCCCAGAAGTTCCTGCAATCTGTCCTTTTCAGCAGTCTCAATGAGAAAGGCCTGAGAAAATATTGGTTTCTGCTCCATATGCCAGGCTCCCTGATATTTCTTCATGCAATCATAGGTGGGTAAGTAAAGTCCTGTCCTTTGGCTGTCAGGAATATTTGTCTGAAGAAATTCCAGCATTTTCGCTAAATTCTGACCTTCACACTGACATAAAGACCACATGCAAATCCCCCTTCTTCCTTCCAGAAAATTTCGTGGAGTATGTTACTCTACGAAAAAAGCCTGGAAGCATTGGTTTTACGCAATGTTTCCAGGCTTTTGACGGAGAATCTGACCAGAATACTGACGGCTTAAAGAGAGGAAAATCCAGATGCAATACATCCCTCTACCCATCTTTTCCTGTCTGGCAGAAGTGAAAATATGTATAAAAAAAGGGCTCTTCCATGCCCTATATCATGCTATTTTCTCCAAAATTTGATAGAATATAACAGTATTTTCCGTGTAAGACTTGAAAATCAGGTCAGATTGAGGTATTATTTGTCTATATGTGAAGATTGAATGAAAAGAGAGCTTTCGTAGAGTAACATACTCTGCGAATTTTTTTATTTATATGACATTTTTTTCGACAAAAAGGGAGCTGCTTTTTACGGCAGCTCCCTTTTGATTCAGATATCTGGGAACCATATGGTTCCCAGATCATCAGATATTCTGTTTTTATCTTATTTCGCAACAAAGTTCACGATCTTGTTCGGCACGTAGATCTCTTTGATCAGGTTTTTGCCTTCCAGGAAGGAGGCAATTCTTTCATCTGCTTTGGCAATCTCGAAGGCTTTTTCCTTTTCGCAGCCATTAGGGATTACGATGGTGCCTCTTACCTTACCATTGACCTGTACACCGATTTCAATGGTCTTGGCGATGGTTTTGCCTTCATCGTATTCCGGCCATGGTGCTACTGCCAGCAGGCCTTCTCCACCGATGAACTCCCAGATTTCCTCACAGATATGAGGTGCAAATGGGCTGAGCAGTTTGATGAAGATAGCCAGGTCGTCCTTACTTAAGTGTCCCTCTGCTGTGATCTCGTTGATCAGGGTCATCAGACTGGCGATGGCTGTGTTGAATTTCAGATTCTCAATATCTCCGGAAACCTTTTTGATGGTGCGGTGAAGCTTCATCTCAAGCTCATCGGATACGGATTCTTCGCTGAGGATATCTGTCAGTCCTGCCACACGGTCCAGGAATTTCTTGCATCCCTTTACAGAGCTTTCGCTCCACGGAGTAGCTGCACCGTAATCACCCATGAACAGTACATAGGTACGGAGAGTATCTGCACCGTATTCCTCTACAATATCCAGCGGATCTACTACGTTGCCCTTGGATTTACTCATCTTGTCACCGTCCGGTCCCAGGATCAGTCCCTGAATGGAACGTTTTGCATATGGTTCCGGTGTGTTCACTACACCCAGATCATACAGGAAATGATGCCAGAATCTGGAATAGATCATATGTCTGGTAACATGCTCCATACCACCGTTGTACCAGTCTACAGGCATCCAGTATTTCAGTTTGTCCATATCTGCCAGTGCATTTGCATTGTGGGGATCTGTATATCTCAGGAAATACCAGGAGGATCCTGCCCACTGAGGCATGGTGTCTGTTTCTCGTTTTGCTGCAGCGCCGCATTTCGGACAGGTGCAGTTTACGAAAGAGTCAATCTTTGCAAGTGGAGACTGTCCGTCTTCCCCTGGCTCAAAGTCCTTTACATCCGGCAGACGAAGTGGAAGTTCGTTTTCCGGAACTGCTACAACACCACAGTTCGGGCAATGGATCAGCGGAATCGGCTCACCCCAGTATCTCTGGCGGTTGAATGCCCAGTCTTTCATCTTGTACTGAACACCTGCTTTACCGATGCCTTTCTTTTCCAGTTCTTCCAGCATACGCTCAATGGAATCTGCTTTGTTTGTATATCCGTTGAGGAATTCGGAGTTAACCATCTCTCCGTCCCCAGCATAGGCTTCTTTGGAAATATCTCCGCCTTTGATTACTTCAATAATATCAATGCCGAATTTCTTGGCAAAATCATAGTCACGCTGGTCATGAGCAGGTACTGCCATAATAGCGCCTGTGCCATATCCCATCATTACATAATCTGCAATATAGATCGGGATCTTCTTGCCGTTTACAGGGTTGATGCCCTCAAGTCCCTGGATCCTTACCCCTGTTTTCTCTTTTACAAGCTGGGTTCTCTCGAACTCTGTCTTCTTGGCACACTCATTACGATATGCAGTGATCTCGTCCATGTTTCCAACTTTGTCTGCATATTTATCAATGATCGGATGCTCCGGTGCGATTACCATGAAGGTAACACCGAACAGGGTGTCCGGTCTGGTTGTGTAAATCTCCAGTTTCTCATCGATTCCGTCCACATCAAAGTTGACAAAAGCTCCTTTTGATTTACCGATCCAGTGAACCTGCTGCTGTTTTACGTTCTCCGGATAGTCTACGTGATCCAGACCTTCCAGAAGCTTATCTGCATACTGGGTAATTCTTAAGTACCATACATCCTTGGACTTCTGAACTACATCGCTGTGGCAGATATCACATTTGCCGCCCTGGCTGTCCTCATTGGAAAGGACTACCTTACAGTGTGGGCAGTAGTTTACCAGTGTTCTATCACGGAATACCAGACCTTTTTCGAACATTTTCAGGAAGATCCACTGTGTCCATTTGTAGTAATCCTCGTCTGTGGTGTCAATCACACGGTTCCAGTCAAAGGAGAATCCTACTCTCTTTAACTGATTGGAGAATCTCTTAATGTTCTCATCTGTGATGATACGTGGATGTGTGCCTGTCTTTACTGCGTAGTTCTCTGTAGGAAGACCGAATGCATCAAATCCGATGGGGAAAAGTACATTGTATCCCTCCATACGACGTTTTCTGGAAATAACCTCCAGACTGGAATATGCTTTAATATGTCCTACGTGCATTCCTGCACCACTTGGATATGGAAACTCTACTAAGCCGTAGAATTTAGGTTTGTCGCTGTTGTCCTTGGCTTCAAAGACTTTGGCTTCTTCCCATTTTGCCTGCCACTTGGGCTCGATCTTTTTAAACAGGTATTTCATTTTATACTTCCTCCAACATACTATGATCACTGCCCAATAGAAGTACAGCAACCATTCATTACCTATAAAAACTCATTTTATTTTAATTCATGACAGAGCGTTTGTCAATGTAAGTCCTTCCCGATTCCTACTATTTTATTACAATTTTCCTGATCTTAGACCAGCGGGTGAAATTCTTCACATAGCCCTTTGTATAGGCGTGGCCGGTAAGGTAATAGGTTCCCGGACGTACCTTTTCAAAGGTGATGGTGCTCTTTGTCTGGTTTTTTACTACGTAGTTGTAGCTGCCTACCCCTGTATAGGCTCCTTTATCATTTTTATATACTTGTTTGGAGAGTACCCAGTCTGTTCCTGTGGCACCTTTGGGCAGCTTAAAGCTTACTGTTGTGTTTCTTGTTTTTCCCTGACCGGAGGTTTTTACTGATTTTACAGTCGGTGCCTGGGCTGCTGCCCCTGCCTTTATGGTAACCTTCTGTAAGGGTGCCCATTTGCTTAGAACCTTGGTGGTGGAAGATTCTGACTGATAAGTATAACTGTGCACGCCAATATACCAGGTGCCTGCAGGCAGTCCCTTCAGGATCAGCTGACTGCTGTCTCCGGAATATCTGGTCTGTACCTTTACATAATCTACAGGTTCCCCTTCTTTTTCGCTTCTGGCTGCAACCACATCATAGCCATCCACCTTCTGGGGATTTGTCAGTGTCAGTCTGACATCACATTTTTTCACCTGTGTTTTTGCGATTTTAGGGGTTTCAGGCGTTACTGCCTTTACTTCAATGGCCGTGCCTTCTGACCATGGGCCATATTCCGGCTGTCCTTCCACAGTTCTGTAAGCCCTGCAGTACAGAAGATAGCTGCCTGCAGGCAGATATTTCAGATTTACGGTACCCTCTGCCATTTGGGCTGCAGGTACTGTCATCCGGGCTGTATAATTCTCTTTTTCCAAATCCTCTGCTGTGGCAGCTGTCACAAGTTCATATCCTTCTGCCTCATTGGAAAAGTCCCTCAGGCTGACCTGCACATAGTTGGTGATCACCTTAACCCAATAAAGATCAAAGACCGGTCTGTTCAGTGCCTGATAAGCATCTACCTGTACCTGAATCTGCAGGGTGGTATCCATCTCTGTGTTATTTTCCCCCTCTTCCAGATCCAGATGACCGGTTACTGTGAATTTCTGAGCTTCTTTATTTTTGGGGTCATAATCACATCCGTCCACATCCCAAATGATTCCTGCCGGAAAGGTTGTTTTCTCACCATTCTTCTCCGCTCCATAGACCAGGGTCTGTGTAGGCAGGTGAAGAGCCTCTGCTGTTTTGGACACACCGTTGGTAATTCCTGTCACAGGCTCCACAGGAGCAGTCAGTCCCTGATAAGTACGGGCACCTACCCGGAAAGAGCTGTAAAGATTTTCTGTTGTCTTCTCTCCTGCTGCAGTTCTGGCAGTAACTGTGACCTGGAAGGAATGCTCTCCCACTGCCAGTCCCTTTTGAGGCAAAAGCCGCAGTTCTGTGCTCTCTCCGGGAGCCAGACGGGTATTACCGGAAAGGGTTACACTGCATCCCTGGCTGCGGTTGAAGGTCAGATCCAGATCCTTGTCGGACACATTTTTCAGCGTATAGGTTTTGGTCTCCGGCAAAGTTCTGTAGCCCCACTGCAACGTAGGAAAGGCTGCTGTGTCATTTTCTGTGATTTCCAGATTTTTCTTCTCTACAGGATTCCGCTCTCTGTTCATGGTAACATGTACCGGATATCTGCTGCCGTCATCTGCCAGGAAATCAAAGGTTTCATCAAAGGTTCCGTATTCCTCCCCTGGCAATACATAGAACTGGAGGCTTTCCCCTGGCTTCAGTAGTCTCTGCACATCCTGTTCTTCAAAATCCTCTGAATTCCTTGCGCTCTGGCCGTCAACTGTAAAATGCTCCAGGCCTGAAGCATCCACGCTGATTCTGGTTTCCTTTTTGCCGGAATTTCGCACAGAAACATATTTTTCCACACGGAATTCCGGATCATAGAAATCATCCTCTGTAAAACATATCTCCGGATGATCTACGGTCAGATCATATTCCTTCTCAGAGGAGGCTCCCAGGATCACCTTCAGGGTTACCTGGCAGGAAGCGCCCTCCTTTGTGGTAAAGGTAAGATTCTCCTCATATTTTCCTGCGGCCAGGTTTTTCTTCAGTTCTGCCTTCAGTGCCACATAGGCTCCTGTGGGGATCTCCCTATCCTCATCCCCATATGCATAGGAAAGATCAAAATACCGGCTCTCCGGAAGCTTACCCACATGGAGTGCTTCTGTGCCTGTATTCTGAAGGAAAAATTCCCGATTCATCTGCTGTCCCTCTGCATAAATTCCCAGGTCGATCTGAGAATTCTCTGAGGTCAGTCTGTATTTCTCTTCCGGCCGTTCTGCCTCAATGATCGTCAGGTCCAGATCACAGGTTGCTCTTCCTGTGTTGTTATCTGCCTGTACTGTAAAGTGAAAGTAACCATCCTTTTGAGGAACTCCGCAGAACAGGCCTGTCTGAAGCAAAGTCAGACCCGGGGGAAGCTGGCTGCCGGAAGCCAGACTCCACCTCACATCCGAATCTGCCTGCAGCTGTACCTTATATTCTTTTCCCACCTGTCCGTAATCCAGCATGGAAGTCAGGATTCCGGGAATACTCTCTGTGCCATCCCCAAAGGATTCCCCTGCAGAAAAAACATCTGCACCCCAGGCTGTGTAGGGTGTGGTGACAGTCATTGCAGCTGCCAGTATCAGGGCAGCCAGTTTTCTATTATTTTTCATACTAATTTTCCTGCTTTCTGAGATTGATATGAGTCCAGTATATCATCTATCCTGCCATTGTCAATCCGGACAGGATATTTTTACCAAAAAAAGGCAGAACTACCTCTATCTCTGAGATAGTTCTGTCTGTTTTCTTCTTAATTCATAGGTATATAAATTCTATTATTCGTCTGCTTTGTCAACCTTGCTTGCTCTGGCTTCGATCTCCTTTGCCTGGATATCAGAAGGAGCCTGCTCATAGCGTGCAAATTCATAGGAGAATTCTCCGCTTCCGCCTGTCATGGAGCGCAGGTCTGTGGAGTATCCGTAGATCTCCAGCTGAGGTACATCTGCCTCAATAATAGTATTACCCTGATGATCAGGATTCATACCCAGTACACGGCCACGGCGTTTGTTCAGGTCACCCATAACATCACCTGTATATTTATCCGGAACTGTAACCTTCATGGATACGATTGGCTCCAGAAGTACAGGGGATGCATCCATAAAGCCCTTCTTGAAGGCCAGGATCGTTGCCATCTTGAATGCCATCTCTGAGGAATCTACCGGATGATAGGATCCGTCATAAAGAGTAGCCTTCACACCAACTACAGGATATGCAGCCAGAGGTCCCTTTAATACGCATTCCTGCAGACCCTTCTCAACTGCCGGGAAGTAGTTCTTCGGCACTGCACCGCCTACAACTACCTGCTCAAATACATAAGGTGTCTCCAGATCACCGGATGGCTCAAAGCGCATCTTTACATGACCATACTGTCCATGTCCGCCGGACTGTTTCTTGTGCTTGCCTTCCACATCGGAATTCTTGCGGATAGTCTCACGGAACGGAACCTTCGGTTTGCTCAGCTCTACATCTACTTTGTAGCGCTCTTTCAGTTTATTCATTACAATATCCAGATGCTGATCGCCGATACCATAGATCAGACTCTGGCGGTTTGCACTGTCATTTACTACACGGAGGGTCTTGTCCTCACTCATCATCTTAGCCAGTGCCTGGGAGATCTTGTCCTCGTCTCCCTTCTTCACTGCCTTGAATCTCTTGCAGGTATATGGTGTGGAAATCTGTGCCTTCGGATACATGATCGGTGTAGCTTTGGTTGCAAGGCTATCGCCGGTCTGTACACTGTTTAATTTGGCAATGGCACCGATATCACCGGCATGAAGCTCAGGTACTTCGATAGGCTTGGAGCCTTCCAGTACATACAGCTTGTTCAGACGTTCTTCTTCGCCCTTCTCTACATTTAATAAGGTATCATCTGCCTTGATAACACCGGAGCATACCTTGATCAGAGAATATTTTCCAAGGAATGGATCTGCGATTGTTTTCCATACATATGCAGATTTTGTTTTTGCAAAGTCATAATTTGCCTCGAAGATCTCATTTGTCTTCACTGCAATACCATTGCAGGAACGCTTGTCCGGGCTTGGGAAATATCCACAGATATCATCCAGCAGATTGGATACGCCACGGAGATTAATAGGTGAGCCCATGCATACAGGTACAATAGCAGCTTCCTGTACATTGGTAGCCAGTGCTGCGGAAACCTCTGTCACAGAGAAGGTATCTCCCTCAAAGTAACGATCCATAAATTCCTCGCTGGTCTCAGCTACAGATTCCATAAGGATCTCATGATATTTCTCCAGGTATTCATTCAGATATTCAGGAATCGGGCATTCTTCCTTACCTGCCTTATCAATGAATCTACGTCCTGCCTGTTTTACTACATTAACATAACCTACGAATTTACCATCCTCACGGATCGGGAAATGGATAGGTGCGATCTTCTTTCCATAGAGCTCTGTCAGCTGCTCTACTACCTTACGGTAGCTGACATCATCTACGTCCATATCTGTAACGAAGATCATACGCGGAAGTTTATATTTCTCACATAATTCCCATGCCTTCTGGGTTCCCACCTGTACGCCTGCCTTGCCGGAGACTACGATCACAGCTGCGTCTGCCGCACTTACTGCTTCCTCTACCTCTCCTACAAAGTCAAAGTATCCGGGAGTATCCAGTACATTGACCTTCACCTTATCCCATGGTACCGGGATCAATGTTGTGGAAATGGAAAAATGTCTCTTTATCTCTTCTTTGTCAAAATCGCTGACAGTATTGCCGTCCTCAACTCTGCCAAGCCTGCTGGTCATTCCTGCCAGATACGCCATTGCTTCAGCCAGTGTAGTCTTGCCTGCACCCCCATGCCCTAAAAGAACTACATTTCTGATTCGGTCAGTTCTAAATACATCCATGTTGTAATACCTCCCTGTTTGTCTGATATGCGCTGCTGTTGTGGGAGCTTTTCTCTGTTTGAGCCCCGAAATAGTCAGATTGTTCATCTTTTTCATTTCTGTCTCAGCAACTATATGTCTATATATTACTAAATTTATTTGTAATTTTCAAGCATTTTATGTAATTTTAACAATATTTTTTATTGTGTTCCAAAATACTATCTGACATTTTTATCACCTGGGCTTTTTCGCCATTCAGAGAGGTTTTTGTTTACTGTATTGCTTTAAATTATTTATGTGTAAAAGTATTGCTGCTGATTGACTTTTTTTCCTATCTATCTTAAAATATATGCAGACTGTTTCTGTATAAGTCATACAGAATGACAATTGCTGCACACCCTGTGTGCGCAACTGATAAATTGCTATTTGAAAGGATGCAGAGAAACTTATGAAAACCATCGGTTTTATCGGACTTGGTCTCATCGGCGGTTCCATCGTCAAAACCATCCGGAAATACCATAGCGATTACAGGATCCTGGCTTATGATCAGGACCGGGAGACGCTTGCCTCAGCAGTAAGCTCCAATATGATCGACGCTGTATGCGAGGAACATGATGAGCGTTTTGCAGGCTGCGATTATATTTTCCTGTGTGCCCCTGTGGAATTTAATGTCCAGTATCTGGAATATTTCAAGGATCACCTGGGCCCCAATACTATTCTCACAGATGTGGGCAGTGTAAAGGGCATCATCCATAAGGAGGTAGAACGTCTGGGTATGGAATCCTGCTTTATCGGCGGACATCCCATGGCCGGCTCTGAAAAGACCGGTTTTGAATCCTCCAGCGACAGACTTCTGGAAAACGCTTATTATATCATCACACCGGGAGGAGAGATTCCTCTGGACCGTCTGACAGACTTTACAGAGCTGATTTCTTCCCTGGGTGCTATTCCAATGGTACTGACCAGTGAGGAACACGATTTTATCACTGCAGGTGTAAGCCATCTGCCTCATATCATTGCTTCTGCCCTTGTAAATCTGGTAAGCATGCTGGACAGTGACCAGGAATATATGAAGACCATCGCAGCCGGAGGTTTCCGGGATATTACCCGTATTGCCTCTTCGTCCCCTATCATGTGGGAGCAGATCTGCGTGGAAAATAATAAGAATATTTCCAATGTGCTGGATGACTATATCCGTCTTCTGATCCAGATCCGCTGCTTTGTGGATAACAAGGATTCCCAGAGCCTGTACCAGATGTTTGCAAACTCCAGGGATTACAGAGATTCCATTGATGTGGTGGACAGCGGCCTCCTGAAGAAAGCCTATGTGCTCTATCTGGATATTGCAGATGAGGCCGGAGGGATTGCCACAATCGCCACTATCCTGGCTCTGGAGAAGATCAGTATCAAGAATATCGGCATTATCCATAACCGGGAATTTGAGGAAGGTGTGTTAAAGATCGAATTCTATGACGGATCCTCCATGGAAAAGGGAGCCGCTCTCCTGAAAAAGCGAAACTATATTGTATACGAACGGTAGGTAACATAAATGGAAATCAAAAAACAGACAAGGCTGAGAGGGGAACTGACTGTACCGGGAGACAAATCCATCTCCCACCGGGCAGTTATGTTTGGCTCTCTTTCCCAGGGAACTACCAGGATCACACATTTTCTGGAGGGCGCAGACTGTCTCTCCACCATCTCCTGTTTCCGCAAAATGGGCGTAGACATTGAGCGCAATGCTTCTGAGATTCTGGTCCACGGCAAGGGTCTGCACGGTCTGAGCGCTCCCTCAGAAATTCTGGATGTGGGCAACAGCGGCACTACCACCCGGCTGATCTCCGGCATTCTGGCAGGCCAGTCTTTTACCAGCGAGTTAAACGGTGACGCCTCCATCCAGTCCCGCCCTATGAAGAGGATCATGACTCCCCTTCAGTCTATGGGGGCAGATATTGTCAGTATAAAAGGGAATGGATGTGCACCTTTGCGTATTACAGGAAAGCCTCTTCAGGCTGTTCACTACCAGTCACCGGTTGCTTCTGCCCAGGTGAAGTCCTGCGTACTTCTGGCAGGTATGTATGCAGATGGGATCACCAGTGTAACAGAGCCGGTACTTTCCAGAAATCACACAGAGATCATGTTGAATTATCTGGGGGCCAGAGTTACTTCACAGGGTACTACTGCCTCCATTGAGCCGGAACCTGTGTTAAGGGCCAGAGAAATCCAGGTACCTGGAGATATTTCCTCTGCTGCCTATTTTATTGCAGCAGGGCTTCTCACTCCCAACAGCCAGATTCTTCTTCGGAATGTAGGGATCAATCCTACCAGAGACGGAATCCTGAAGGTGTGCAGGGCTATGGGTGCAGATATCACCCTTCTGAATGTGAATGAGGAGGGAGAGCCGGTGGCAGACCTGCTGATCCGCTCCAGTCAGCTTCACGGTACAACCGTGGAGGGCTCTATTATCCCCACTCTCATCGATGAAATTCCTATGATTGCTGTAATGGCTGCTTTTGCAGAGGGTACCACTGTGATCCGCGATGCTGCAGAGCTGAAGGTAAAGGAGTCTGACCGTATTGCAGTTGTCACCGAAGGGCTTCGCCGTATGGGTGCAGATATCCAGCCAACAGAGGACGGTATGATCATCCACGGAGGCAAACCGCTCCAGGGTGCCAAGATCAATTCCTATCTGGATCACAGAATCGCCATGTCTTTTGCTGTGGCAGGAACTATCTGTGACGGAACCATGGAGATTGTAGGGGGAGACTGCGTGAATATTTCTTATCCGGAATTTTACAAGGATCTGTATTCTCTTGGAGAATGCTGATCTGCTGCAAAAAAGGATTGCTGATCCACAATGGACCGGCAATCCTTTTTTTGACTTTGTCTATGTATTTTCCTATATTTTATGTGCCTGTTTATTCGATACAGGTGATC
Source organism: Blautia difficilis (assembly GCF_014297245.1). Taxonomy (NCBI): domain Bacteria; kingdom Bacillati; phylum Bacillota; class Clostridia; order Lachnospirales; family Lachnospiraceae; genus Blautia; species Blautia difficilis. The sequence goes on from NZ_JACOQG010000011.1 coordinate 14,121, forward strand.
TCCAGATAATCACTGTCATCTGCCGCATCTCCCATAACCTCAGACATACGTTCCATAGCATCCAGCAGCTCGTCATCTGTTACCCCGGACATATCCATGGTGATCTTTGTATCATCACTTACGGCTGTCAGTGCATCATAAAGGGTATTGATATTCTCTGCATCCAGACCAATCTCATCCCTCAGATATTCCAAAATCTCCTGTGCACTATCAAATTCGCTTCCATTCACATATACTTCCTGCATAATTCCCTCCACATTACGTATGATGTATCTTTTTTAAGCTACTGTTCACTCCGTTCTCAGTAACACGCTTCGCGATGCACAGAATTTATGCTAATCGCATAAATTCGCGCGGTATGTCTCGGGTTTTCTGTGACCTTCGCTCACAAAAAACACCTCGCGGGATATTACCGGTGAACAGTATCTTTTTTAATACTTGATAATTTTTATCCTGTTTCCTCTTTTCATATTGTCTGAAATAGTATATAATTATCATGTCAGGGGCAGACTTTTATTACTGTCCTGATGTTCACGGTGAGTATATCACACCATTATCTATTTTTCCAGAGAGGAGCGAATATTTTTATGAAAATTTTGTTTTACGGCACAAAAAACTACGACGAAGAATTTTTCGAAAAGCTTCTTCCCTCTTTCCCGGGAATCACAATCAAATTTACAGAAGCAAATATCCATGAGGAAACTGCTTCCCTTGCCAAGGGCTATGAAGCAATCTGTGCTTTTGTAAATGCAGACCTGGGTACTGAAATCATCGAAGAACTCCATAACCAGGGTGTTAAATTAATCCTTATGCGCTGTGCAGGCTACAACAACGTAGATCTGGAAACAGCCCACAAATATGGTATAAAGGTGCTCCGTGTCCCGGGATATTCTCCGGAGGCAGTTGCTGAGCATGCCATGGCTCTGGCTCTCACAGCCAACCGTCACACTCACAAGGCATATATCAAATGCCGCGAGAATAATTTTGCATTAAGCGGTTTGATGGGTGTAAACTTCTACGGCAAAACCGCCGGCATCATCGGAACCGGAAAAATCGGCCAGGCTATGGCAAGAATCTGCAGAGGCTTTGGCATGAAGGTTATCGCTTATGATCTTTTCCCAAATCCAAACCTGGATTGCGTGGAATATGTATCTTTGGACGAACTGCTGGCCCAGAGTGATCTGATCAGTCTTCACTGCCCTCTTACCAAGGAAACCAAGCATCTGATCAATGCAGAGACCATTGGAAAAATGAAGGATGGGGTAATCCTTGTCAATACCTCCAGAGGTGGTCTGATCCGCACAGATGACCTGATCGCAGGCATCCGCGAACATAAATTCTTTGCGGTAGGCCTGGACGTATACGAGGAGGAAACAGATTTCGTATTTGAGGATATGTCCGAAATGATCCTGCCAAGCTCTATCACCCAGAGACTGCTCTCCTTCCCAAATGTAGTTATGACTTCCCATCAGGGCTTCTTTACCAGAGAGGCACTGACCAATATTGCAGAGACTACTATGGAGAATGCCAGAGCTTACATGAACGGCGAGGAACTGAAAAACGAAGTACTGTCATAAATTTCAGAACCAGACAGAAAGATCTGTCATAAATATTCTTTGAATATCCCACAAAAAAGCTCCGTAAAGATACCTTTTCTGTATCTGTTACGGAGTTTTTTATTATGAATTTCTATTCTTATTCTGCTGTATTTTCACCCTCAGAGGAATCATCGGCTGAAGTATCTGTGCTCTTGGTTTCTGCTGTAAAGGTAGTTCCCTCAGCAGTGGAAATTTCAGCAGTTCGCTCATTAATCTTTGAGAGGATCCTGTCAGCCTCATCCCCCTCTTCCGGAGTGGGCTGATAATTGTTGTAGCCCTCATAGGCTGCAGAGGAAATGGAGCAGGGAATGATATTGGTCACATTGTCCGTCTTTACTCCATTCTGGTCAATGGTGAAGGTCTGCTGGTAGATCATGGTGTCCATATCACTGGGGGCACTGTTTCCACCGAAGCAGAAATTGCCCAGGCTGTACACAATATTTTTCCCCTTGTAGGTCTCAATCCCCTGAAGAACATGGGGATGATGTCCGCACACCAGATCTGCGCCCTCATCGATAGCCAGACGGCCCAGAGTTGTCTGATTGCTGTCAGGGCAGGTCTCTTTCTCATTTCCCCAATGGAAGATCACTACGATCAGCTGGGCGCCCTCAGCCTTTACCTTGGCAATATTATCTTTCAGCTGCTGTTCTCTCTCCAGGTGGTCCTTCAATTCATATATTCCCACCAGTCCCACTTTCACGCCTTTTACATCCATAACAGCAGTTTTATCATAGCCAAAATTTACGATTCCTGCGGCATCCAGCGCTGCAATGGTATCCTCATAGCCCTGATCACCATAATCGTGGCTGTGGTTGTTGGCTGTGGTAACTGCTTCCACAGAACCTGATGTGAGAATTGAGGTAAACTCTGCCGGGCCTTTAAAGGCAAAGGTTTTGTCCTCCCTGGCATCTGATTCTGTGAGAGTGCCCTCAAAATTGGCAATAGTCAGATCGTCAGCTGCAAAAATACTCTTTACATTCTGTAGAAAATAGGCAGCTCCATTATTTTCGTAATATGCATTTAAGCTGGTGCTGTAATCAAAGGTCTCATCTGTTCCCAGGGTACAGTCACCTACCACGCTCAACGTAAGAGTCACAGGTGCAGACATTGTAACTGTATTCTCCGCTTCTTTTGCATCTGCGCTGTCAGAAGCTGAATCCTGGGTTGCTTTCATGGAAACCACATTATCTGAGGCTGCTTTTTTTGCATGGCGGTAATTACCACATCCTCTGATTCCTGCCAGGATCAATATAAAGACAAAAACAAATATCCCAACCCCTGCTGCCAGATACAGCTTCTGGCAGGACTTCTGGTAATATCTGGATTTTCTCAGAAGCTTTCTTTTTCTTGAAGCTGCTGATCTTCCCCTTATAGGTTTCTTTTGTATAGACATATACTTTCTCTCTTTCTGTCCGGAAAGCTTTCCGGAAATTATGTATAACAGAAGCCACCCGGAAATGGGTGCAACTATTAAAAGTATATAAAGAATTCACATAATCGTCAATAAATAAGTCTTTTCATAAAGGCACATTTTTGTTATAATACTATGACAAAAGGTTACATTAATATTACAGACATCAAGGAATTTCATAAGTGAATAACGGAACCCCAAATGGAAAGGATGAAATTTATGAAGAAATTCAAATATTTTTTACTCACAGGAATGCTTCTGGCTGCAATCGGTCTGTCCGGCTGTGGCAAGAAAGCAGAGGATGATATTACAAACAAGGAGGTTTTCGAAGATGATCTGCAGCCCCTTACAGAGGATGAGCTGAACGCCATGGATGCAGATACTTCAGATGACGATATGAAAGCCATCGATGATCCGGACGATGCCGAAGACGTAGAAAACACAGATAATTAAGAATTTTTGAGCTCAAAAAATAACCAGGAAGCCTTTTGCCTCCTGGTTTCTTTCTGTTCTTTGTATGATCTCTCCACCCAACAAATGTTGGATATTTCTGTCAGATCAAAATACAGGCATCTCCAAAAGAAAAGAATCGGTATTTTTCCTGCACTGCCACTTCATAGGCATGCATGATCGTCTCTTTTCCTGCCAGTGCGGATACCAGCATAAGAAGAGTAGATTCCGGAAGGTGGAAATTAGTGATCAGTCCATCAATCATTTTGAAATGATATCCCGGATAAATAAAAATCTCTGTCCATCCGCTGCCTGCTTTCAAAATTCCATCCTCACCGGTTGCGGATTCCAAGGTTCTGCAGCTTGTGGTTCCCACGGAAATCACACGGCCACCGGCTTTCTTGGTGTCATTGATCAGTTTTGCCTGATCCTCCTCCACAATATAGAATTCTGAATGCATATGATGCTTTTCCACATCATCTACCTTTACAGGTCGGAAGGTTCCCAGGCCTACATGAAGGGTCACGTGGGCAATGTTAACCCCTTTTTCCTTTACCTTTTCCAGAAGCTCCTCTGTGAAATGCAGACCTGCAGTAGGTGCTGCGGCAGAGCCTTCGTGTTTGGCATATACGGTCTGATAACGGTTCTTGTCTTTCAGTTTATGGGTGATATAAGGAGGCAGAGGCATCTCTCCCAGCTGATCCAGGATCTCCTCAAAGATTCCCTCATAGTGGAACTGGATCAGTCTGTTGCCTTCGTCTACCACATCAATGATCTCACCCTTCAGGATTCCGTTTCCGAAAGTGATCTTTGCTCCAGGACGGGCCTTTTTACCAGGCTTGACCAGGCACTCCCAGATATCATTTTCCCGTCTCTTCAGGAGAAGGATCTCAATAAGTGCCCCTGTTTCCTCCTTATGTCCGTATAATCTGGCAGGAATTACCTTGGTATCATTGATAACCAGACAGTCACCCTTGTTCAGATAATCCAGAATATCTGTAAAATGTCTGTGCTCTATACTTCCATCCTTCAGGGAAATATGCATCAGTCTGGATGAACTTCTATCCTCCAGAGGATCCTGGGCAATCAGTTCCTGAGGAAGATCATAATAAAAATCTGCTGTTCTCATTTTGTCTGCTCCTCTTCTTCCTTCATCTGTTTCCTTAACTGGCGTACATAATTCCATTCTTTATTTGTCAGGTCTGCTTTTTTCAGCAGATCCGGCCGTCTCTGGGCAGTGCGGAGAATGGACTGCTCTCTGCGCCATTTTTCTATATTTGCATGATGTCCGGACATTAGCACCTCCGGTACCTTTTTTCCGTGCCACTCCTCCGGACGGCTGTACTGAGGGTATTCCAGAAGATTTCCGGCAAAGGATTCTGTCTCTCCGGACTCCTGGTTATTTAGTACTCCCGGTACCATTCTGGATATGGAATCCATCATTACCATAGCCGGCAGTTCCCCGCCTGTAAGTACATAATCTCCAATGGACACATAATCTGTTACAATTTCCTCCAGCACACGTTCGTCAATTCCCTCATAATGTCCGCAGAGAAAGATCAGATCCTCCTCCTCTGCCATTTCCCGGGCCATATTCTGGTTAAACACCTGTCCCTGAGGGGTCACATATACCACCCTGGGCTTCTTTGCCGTGCGGCTGGCAATAGATTCATAGGCCAGATATACCGGTTCTGCCTGCATGAGCATCCCTGCACCGCCGCCATAAGTATAATCGTCTACCTTCTGGTGCTTGTTAAAGGCAAAATCCCGGATGTTAATGGCTTCCAGAGAAAGAAGTCCTTTGGCAATGGCCCGGCCTGTGATACTGGTATTCATACCATTTTCGATCATTTCCGGAAACAGTGTTAAAACATGAAAATTCATTTAGATTAATCCTTTCATCAGATGGATGGTCATCACATTTTTCTCCACATCCACATCCAGGATGCATTCCCTGATGGCTGGAAGAAGAATCTCTTCCCCTTCTCCGTTCTCTACCACATATACATCATTGGCCCCTGTTTCCATAACATCTGTCAGGGTTCCAAAGCTGCTGCCATCCTCCAGGACTACCTTCATACCGATCAGGTCTGCAATATAGTACTCATCCTCTTCCAGATCCTGTCCCTCTTCTCTGGGAATCCACAGCTCTCTCTGTTTATACATTTCAATATCATTGATATTATCAATGCCTTTAAATTTCAGGATCACCAGATTCTTGAAAAATCTTACTTTTTCAATTTCCAGTTTTCTTTTTTCTCTGCCTGTGTCAAGGAGAACATAATCCAGCTCCGGAAAACGCTCCGGATCTGTTGTAGGATAAACCTTAACTTCTCCCCGTACACCATGTGTGGTGGTGATCACACCTACCTTTAATAAATCCTCCATCTGCTGACTCCTCTTTTATATATAATGCTGTCAGGCTACAAAGCTATCTGTCCTGACATTTATGGTAAAAACAAGGAGCTATGGCAACCACAGCTCCTTTCCCTTTTATTTTCATTGCAGAATATCCACAATCACTTTTTTGCTGCTTTTTGAAGAGGCCGCTTTGACTACAGTACGGATTGCCTTGGCAATTCTTCCCTGGCGTCCGATCACCTTGCCCATATCGGCAGGTCCAACTTTCAGTTCTACAATAACTGCGTCTTCTTTTTCAGTCTCAGTAACGACTACTTCATCCGGATTTTCAACAAGAGATTTTGCAATTACTTCCACTAATTCTTTCATTACATACCTCCCTGACCCGTCCTGGCTGGACGCTGCAGAAATACCTACTGGTAGATCTGATTATTTTTCAATTCCGGCATCTTTAAGAAGTTTAGCTACAACGTCTGTAGGCTGAGCTCCTGCTGCAAGCCATTTTTTAGCTGCTTCTTCGTCAACCTTAACTGCGCTTGGCTCAAGATTTGGATCGTATGTTCCGATCTCTTCGATGCATCTTCCGTCACGTTTGCAGCGGGAATCTGCAACTACGATTCTATAAAAAGGTGCTTTCTTCTGTCCCATTCTTCTTAATCTGATTTTAACTGCCATTGTTTCTTTTCCTCCATTAAATTAAATATATTTATCTCTTAGGTTTTATGTCAAAGCGTGATTCGCTTCGCTAACTGCTCATTCCCCGGCTCCTGTGGTAGCTGTCCTGCTCACAGTCCAAAAGGAAGCTTGAATCCACCGCCTCGCTTGCCGGCTTTGCCGCCCATAAGTCCAGGCATCTGCTTCATCATTTTTTTACTTTGCTCAAACTGTTTGACCAGACGGTTCACTTCTGCGATATCCACACCTGCACCTCTGGCAATACGGTTCTTACGGGAAATATTCAGGATTGACGGATTGGTTCTCTCCTGTGGTGTCATGGAAAGGATAATGGACTTGGTACGGTCCAGAGCCTTCTCATCGATCATTCCCTCAATATCCTTCATCTTGCTTCCCATTCCCGGAAGCATATTCAGAATACTGCCGATGCCGCCCATCTTATTCATCTGTTCCATACTGGTAAGGTAGTCGTTGAAGTCGAAATCCATCTTCTTCAGCTTCTTCTGCATGTCCTGAGCCTGTTCCTTATCAATAGCGGCTTCTGCCTTCTCAATGAGGCTCATTACATCTCCCATACCCAGGATCCTGGAAGCCATACGCTCCGGATAGAACTGCTCTAAGTCAGAAAGCTTCTCACCCATACCTACATAGAGGATAGGTTTACCGGTTACCGCCTTAATGGAAAGGGCAGCACCACCTCGGGTATCGCCGTCCATCTTGGTCAGGATCACACCGTCGATTCCAACCTTGTCTGCAAATGTTTTGGCAACATTTACCGCATCCTGTCCTGTCATGGCATCTACCACCAGAACAGTGGCATCCACATGAATATTTTCTTTTATATCTGCAAGCTCCTGCATCATGTCTTCATCTATATGAAGCCGTCCTGCTGTATCGATCAGGACTACATTCTGCTGATGGGATTTTGCATGCTCAATTGCGGCCTTTGCAATGTCTACAGGCTTCTGCTTATCTCCCATGGAAAAAACTTCCACACCCTGTTTCTCACCATTCACCTGCAGCTGTGTGATCGCTGCGGGACGGTAAACGTCACAGGCTACCAAAAGAGGCTTCTTACCTTTGGATTTCAGCTTTCCTGCAAGCTTGGCAACCGTAGTTGTCTTACCTGCACCCTGAAGACCTGCCATCATATATACAGTGATCTCATTTCCCGGATGCATGGGCAGCTCTGTAGTCTCACTTCCCATCAGTTTTACCAGCTCGTCATTTACGATCTTGATCACCATCTGGCCGGGATTCAGACCATTCATAACATCCTGTCCGATTGCCTGCTCCTGTACGGACTTGGTAAACTGCTTTACAACCCTGAAGTTAACATCTGCTTCCAGAAGAGCCATCTTAACTTCCTTAAGGGCAAGCTTCACATCCTCCTCTGTAAGGCGGCCTTTGCTTCGAAGCTTCTTAAACACATTCTGCAGTTTATCTGTCAAGCTCTCAAATGCCATATATTATAACTCCTCTAAAATCTCGCTGGATATATTTGCAATTTCCTCGGAATGATACTCCTGTGCCAGAACCCGTATTCTTTTCACCTGGGCTCTGATATTCAGGAATTTCTCAACCAGATGGAGCTTCTGTTCATATTCCTCCAGAGTCTTGTTGCATCTCTTTACCATATCATGCACACCCTGGCGGCTGATTCCCAGATCCTCTGCCACTTCACTGAGAGAATAATCCTCCAGCACCACGCTCTCATAAACCTGCTGCTGTCTCTCTGTCAGAAGCTCTCCATAAAAATCATACAAATAACCCTGCTCTACAAACTTCTCCATCTGTAATCACCTTGGCTATCATACCTTATAATTTTACCTGTGTCAAGTATTTTTTCTTGACAGAAAAAATATTTATAAACTTGGTCTGATCAGGCGGGGTCTGCAGCCTGCATCCTCCAGTGCCTTCACGATCTGATTCTTGTGTTCTGTGCCAAAGGCCTCCAGAGTGATCTTCAGTTCCACAGCTGCATTTCTGTTGGTGCTTACAAACTGGTTGTGATCCAGCTTGATCACATTACCCTGCTGTCCGGCGATCACACTGGCAACTCTCACCAGTTCACCCGGCTTATCCGGGATCAGCACTGAAACTGTAAAGATCCTGTCTCTCTGGATCAGTCCGTGCTGGACAACGGAAGACATGGTGATCACATCCATATTTCCTCCGCTTAAGATAGAAACGATCTTTTTATTCTTTACATCCAGATGACGGAGGGCAGCCACTGTAAGGAGGCCGGAATTCTCAACGATCATCTTATGGTTTTCCACCATATCCAGGAAAGCTACAATCAGCTCATCATCTTCAATGGTAATGATGTCATCCAGGTTCTGCTGGATATATGGGAAGATTTTCTTGCCCGGTGTCTGTACTGCAGTACCGTCTGCAATGGTATTTACATGTGGAAGTGTCACCACTTCTCCCTTAGCCAGGGAAGCCTTCATGCAGGCTGCTCCTGCCGGTTCCACACCGATCACCTTAATGTGTGGATTGAGAAGCTTCGCCAGAGTGGAGACTCCTGTTGCCAGACCACCGCCTCCGATAGGAACCAGGATATAGTCCACAAGCGGAAGCTCCTGGACAATTTCCATGGCAATGGTACCCTGACCTGTGGCAACTGCCGGATCATCAAAAGGATGGATAAAGGTATAACCCTCTTTCTCAGCCAGTTCCAGGGCATGGGCACAGGCCTCATCATATACATCACCGTGAAGGATTACCTGTGCACCATAGCTTTTGGTTCTCTCAACCTTGATCAGCGGAGTAGTGGTAGGCATGACGATCACTGCCTTCGCTCCGTATTTATGTGCCGCATAAGCCACACCCTGAGCATGGTTTCCTGCGGATGCTGTGATCAGTCCCTTATTTCTCTCTTCCTCTGAAAGAGTACTGATCTTATAATAAGCGCCGCGAACCTTGTATGCGCCTGTGCGCTGCATATTCTCCGGTTTGAGGTAAACCTTATTGCCGGTCAAATCGCTGAAATAACTGCTTTTGATCAGTTTTGTCTCCTGTGTTACCTGTTTTACAATCTCTGCTGCCTGTTCAAAGCTTTCTAATGTAAGCATTGTTTTTCCTCCTTTAGTCGTCCTGCTCATCCTTGTGGTCTACATCAAACAATGCATTTACAAATGCATCTGCATCGAATTTCTGAAGATCGTCAATACTTTCGCCTACACCAATGTATTTTACCGGTATATCCAGCTCAGACTGAATTGCCACTGCAATACCACCCTTGGCTGTTCCATCCAGCTTGGTGAGTATGATACCATTTACATTTGCCACCTCTGCAAACTGTCTTGCCTGGGAAAGGGCATTCTGTCCTGTGGTACCATCCAGTACCACCAAAGTTTCCAGATAAGCTTCCGGATACTCTCTCTCCAGAATTTTATAAATCTTACGCAGCTCCTCCATAAGATTCTTCTTATTATGAAGACGTCCAGCTGTGTCACACAGAAGAACATCTGCATTTCTCGCCTTTGCTGCTGCAACTGCATCATAAACTACAGACGCCGGATCTGCACCGGACTGTCCACCAATAATCTCCACTCCTGCGCGGTTTGCCCACTGTGTCAGCTGCTCACCTGCTGCTGCACGGAAAGTATCCGCAGCTGCCAGGATCACCTTCTTGCCCTGATCCTTCAGCTTGCCCGCAAGCTTGCCTACAGAAGTAGTCTTTCCCACACCGTTGACACCGATCACAAGGATCACGGACTTACGGTTCTCAAACTCATATTCTGTGCTGTCCACACGCATCTGCTCCTTAATCTCATTGATCAGAAGCTGTTTGCATTCCATTGGCTCCTTAATGTGCTGTTCTGCAACTTCTTTTTTCAGATTTTCTATAATAGAAGTAGTGGCATTGATACCAATATCTCCCATGATCAGGATTTCCTCCAGTTCCTCATAGAAATCCTCGTCAATACTGGAAAAGCCACTGAAAATACTGTCAAAGCCGGCAACGATATTATCTCTGGTCTTGGTCAGTCCGCTGACCAGTCGTTTGAAAAAACCTTTCTTCTCTTCTGCCATAATACTCCTCCTGTTACTGGGTAAGCTGGTTCTCTACAAGATCTACGGAAACCAGCGTAGATACCCCTTTTTCCTGCATGGTGATACCATAAAGCCTGTCAGCTGCATTCATGGTTCCACGCCTATGGGTTATTATAATAAATTGTGTGTTTTTCGTCAACTTCTGTAAATATCCTGCAAACCTTCCTACATTGGAGTCATCCAGTGCTGCCTCGATCTCATCCAAAAGACAGAAAGGGGATGGCTTCAGGTTCTGAATTGCAAAAAGCAGGGCAATGGCTGTCAGTGCCTTCTCTCCACCGGAAAGCTGCATCATATTCTGAAGCTTTTTCCCCGGCGGCTGAGAGGTGATCCGGATTCCTGCTTCCAGGATATCTGCCTCCTCGTCCAGCTCCAGAGTTCCTTTTCCTCCTCCGAAAAGCTCTTTGAAGGCTTTGTCAAACTCTCTCTGGATTTCTGCAAATTTCTCTGTAAACTGCTTACGCATTCCTTCATCCAGCTCCTGTATGATCTGCTCCAGAGTTTTCTCTGCTGTGATCAAATCATTATACTGTCCGGAAAGGAAAGTGTGCCGTTCCAGAAGATCCTTATAATCCTCAATAGCATTGACATTAACAGAACCCAGTCTGCGGATCTCCTCCTTGATCTGAGCTACCTGCTTTTTCATTTCAGGCAGATCAGTCAGCTCCTCCTTTCTGTAGGAAAGGGCATTATTGGGAGTGATCTCATACTCCTCCCACATATAGGAAATACGTTCTTCCCTGCTCTCCTCCAGCTTATCCATCTGGCTTTTCAGGCGGAAGCACTCTTTGTCCAGAAGGCCGATCTGACCGGAAAGCTGATCTCTTTTTTCAAAAAATTCTTTATGCTTTCCGTTTCTCTCCTCTTTCTCCTTCTGCCATTTCTCCAGCTGCAGCTTTGCCTCCTGCGCCTGGATACCGGAATTGGCAGCTTCTGTTTTCAGCTCCTGGATCGTCAGTTTCTTCTGCTCCATCTCCTCACTGCTGCGGGCAAGAGATTCATAAATACTTTTCTGCTCATTCTCCAGAGTCTGGGTCTCCGAATTCAGACGGTTCAGGTTTTCCTGGTCAAACTGGTTCTTCTGATCCAGGGAAGAAGCCTGAAGACGGATTTCCTCCAGCTCTCTGGTAAGCGTTGTCTCTTCTTCCTTCCACTGATCCAGCTCTGCCTGTTTCTCCTCTATGAAGCTCTCCAGCTCCTGTTCATCCTGGCGGGAGCTTTCCAGCTCCCTGGCAATCTGCTCATGATCCTGACGGATTTCCAGCATCTGGCGTCTGATCTGTTCCTTGTCTCTGTTGATCTGCTCATAGCCTCCGCGGATCTCCTCTGCTTTCTCTTCCTGCTGGGCAATATTCATCTTTGCAGTATTCTGTTCTATATACTGCTGGCGGAGCTTGTCCTGAAAATCTGCAATGGCATCCCGAAGTACATTTCTTCTGTTTCTGTTGTCTTCCATTGCCATCTGGATCATGGCAACCTCTGACTTCAGCTTTGCAACCCCTTTTTCCAGTTCCTCGATTTCTCTCCTTCGTCCAAGGAGATTACTGTTATTCTTAAAAGCACCACCTGTCATGGAACCACCCGGGCTTAAGGACTCACCCTCTATGGTAACCATTCGCAGGCTATGTCTGTATTTTTTGCCGATAGCAATGGCATGGTCAATATGATCCACCACCAGTACCCTTCCCAGTAAAAATCTGGCAATCTGCTGATACTGAGGTGCTGTAGTCACCAGTTCACTGGCCACACCGATCACTCCCGGTTCCTTCAGTGCTTCCCTGGGTGAAAACTCCCCTCTGGGATTGATGCTGCTCATAGGCAGGAAGGTTGCCCTTCCATATCGGTTCTTTTTCAAAAACTCGATCAGGGTTTTGGCTGTCTGCTCATTGTCTGTGACAATATTCTGGATGCTGCCTCCCAGAGCAGTCTCAATGGCTACCTCATAATCCTTATTTACCTGGATCAGATCCGCCACAACGCCCTGGATACCGGGAACCCGTTCCTTCTGTTCCATTACTCGGCGGATACTGTTGCCGTAACCATCATAACGCTCTGTAAGATTGCGTAAGGATTCCAGTCTGGAGGCTTCTCTGTGATAAGAGGTCTGCTGCTTTTCCAGCTGGATCTTCTGCTCCTTTAATTTCTCCTGGATATTTCCCACTTCCTGATTCAGTCTGTCACATTCTTCGTTTGCAGAACGGATGGATTCTGTAATGGAATCATACTGCTCCTGGGCTTTTCTGAGGATGGTCTGCTGCTCCTCCTCTTCACTCTTTAAGCGAAGGATCCTCTGGCTGATCTCAGCTTTTCTGATATCTGCCTGCTCCATCATTGCATCAAATCTCTGGGCTTTTCCCTTGGTATTGGCACGGCTGTTCAGAATTTCTATGATCTCATTCTTGCCGTCCTCCACAGCCTGGGTACAGGTTCGGATATTTTCCTGGGCAGTATTAAGCTTCTCTTCCTCATCCTTCAGTCTGCTGCGTACTTCCTTTAACTGTGAATAAAGATCGGATTTTTCTTCTTCCAGTTCTTTTCTGGAAGTCTCTCTTGCAGCCAGCTCCTCCTCTATGGTTTTCAGACGGCCCCTGTAATGGTCCTCATTCTGAACTCCTGCCAATATCTGCTCATTCAGTACATTGATCTGGCCTTCCAGCTGCTGCTTGTGCAAAGCCTGCTCCTGGTTTTCCATGCGCAGGGCATCCATTCTGGTATTTAATTCCTCCAGTTCCTGTTCCAGCCTGTCATATTCCACTCTGGTCTGTTCATATTCCTTCTGTGTATCCTCCAGGTTCTCCTGAGCAAGTCTGTGCTTCTCTCCCAGCTCTTTCAGGCTCTCTGCTGTGGAGGAATATTCCAAAAGAAACATATTTACATCCAGTTCCTTCAAAGCCTCTCTTTTTGCCAGATAAATCTTTGCTGTCTCTGACTGCTTCTCCAAAGGTCCCAGCTGTCTGGTAAGCTCTGACAGAATATCTGTCACACGAACCAGATTCTGACGTTCCTCTTCCAGCTTTTTTACTGTTGTATTTTTTCTTCTCTTAAATTTGACAATTCCTGCTGCCTCATCAAAAAGCTCCCTGCGTTCCTCCGGCTTACCACTTAAAATACGGTCGATCTGACCCTGGCCAATAATGGAATATCCTTCCTTACCGATACCTGTGTCATAGAACATTTCATTAATATCCTTCAGTCTGCAGTTACTGCCATTGATCAGATATTCACTTTCCCCTGAACGGTAAAGCCGCCTGGTAACAGTAACCTCATTAAATTCTACAGGAAGCTTATGATCTGAATTATCCAGCGTAATGGCAACAGAAGCATAGCTTAAGGGCTTTCTGGTCTCTGTTCCCGAGAATATAACATCCTGCATATTCCCCCCTCGGAGAGACTTTGCACTTTGTTCTCCCAGTACCCAGCGCACTGCATCACCAACATTGCTCTTACCACTTCCGTTAGGACCTACAATACAGGTAATCCCGTTATGAAATTCAAAATTGATCTTCTGGGCAAAGGATTTAAAGCCCTGTACCTCAATATTTTTTAAATACATAGTTCACCTGTCTATTTTTTTATCTTACGGATTGCCTGATATGCGGCAGCCTGTTCTGCTGCCTTCTTGGTGTGGCCGGTTCCTGTTCCCATAAGTCTGCCATTCACTCTTGCTTCCACTGTAAAGCTTTTGTTATGATCCGGTCCTTCCTCAGCAATCAGCACATATTCCACCGGCTGGGTGCCTTTTTCCTGGACGATTTCCTGTAAGATGGTCTTGCTATCATAAAAGAGCTGTTTGTGTTCAATATCATTCAGAATAAATTTCAGTACAAACTCCTTTGCACTAGCAAAACCACCATCCAGATAAATAGCTCCAAGCAGAGCTTCTGTAGCATCTGAAACAATAGAATCCCTGTTTCTGCCACCTGTCATATCTTCACCCTTTCCAAGGAGCAGAAACTGGGGCAGGCCAAACTCTCTGGCGCAATAAGCAAGGCTTGGCTCACATACCAGACTGGCTCTCTTTTTTGTCAGTTCTCCCTCAGGAACCTTGGAAAAACTGGCATACAAAAAATCACTGCTGATCAGCTCCAGCACAGCATCTCCCAGAAACTCCAATCTCTCATTACAGCCCAGCTTGCCAAGCTTCTTTTCATTGGCATAAGAGCTGTGGGTAAGGGCCTGGGTAAGATAGTGTTTATTTTTAAAATGATATCCTATGATTTCTTCCAGTTCTTCTGTCTTTTTGTTCATAACATCATTCTCCTTAATGTGATTACAGGGCGCTGTCCTCACAGCCCCCTGCCTCTTCGCTTCGTCTGTTATTTCCTGTTACTTTTTGTATTGCTCTCCGGTCTGAATTCCAGCCCGGTTATCGGATCGCACGAATTGCTTCCACAGCATCTCCTACTGTCCGGATCTGCTCTGCTACTTCGTTCTCCAACTCAATATCATATTCCTCTTCCATTCCCATGATTATCTGAAAAATGTCCAGAGAATCTGCTCCCAGATCATCCACAAAGGTAGTATCTGCAGTTATGGTATCCGGGTCAATATTCAGGACCTCCCCAATAATCTCTCTGAGCTTTTCAAGTTCCATCCTTTATCCTCCTTCCCTTTTCCTATACATAGTTTCTCTGCCGGACTACTGCTCCTGCTTCTCTGCAGTCTTATCCGGCTGGTCCTCCAGAATATGTTCTGCGATTTTTTCGTTAATCTTCTGCTGTTTGAACTGCACACACTGGAAAATAGCATGTTTGATCTCAATTGCCTTTGCACTTCCATGGGTTTTCACCACCAGACCCTTCAGGCCCAGAAGCGGTGCTCCTCCATGCTCACTGGCATCAAAGGATTTCAAAGTGGATTTCAGTGCAGGCTTGATCAGAAGAGCTCCTATTTTTGTCTTCAGACTGGTCATCAGTCCTTCCTTCACCTTCTGGATCAGTGCGCCGCCTACACCTTCATATAATTTCAGGATAACATTACCCACAAAGGCTTCACATACTACCACATCTGCATATCCATAGGGAATATCTCTGGCTTCAATGCTTCCGATAAAATTAATTCCCTTGCATTCCTTAAGCAGCGGGAAAGTTTCTTTTACCAGTGCATTTCCCTTCTCTTCTTCAGCTCCATTATTAACAATGGCCACCTTTGGATTTTTGATTCCCACTACATTCTCCATATAGATGGATCCCATCTTTGCGAACTGTACCAGATGAGAGGGACGTGCGTCCACATTTGCGCCACAGTCAATCAGCAGGGCCACTCCCTTGGTGGTAGGGATCAGCGGTGCAAGAGGAGGTCTCTCCACCCCCTTACTTCTGCCTACCAGTACCTGTCCGCCTACCAGCACAGCTCCTGTACTTCCTGAGGAAACAAAAGCATCTGCTTCCTGCGTCTTAACCAGCTTCAGACCCACTACAATGGAGGAATCCTTTTTCTTACGGATTGCAAATACAGGCGGTTCTGCTGTCTCGATCACCTCTGAGGCAGGAACAATCTGGATTTGTTCTGTTGGATATCCGGAGTATTTTGCCAGTTCTCCCTCTATCACATCCTGTTTTCCTGTAAGTATTACTTTTATATCCTGTCTCTCAGTTACAGCTTCCACTGCTGCCTTGACAGGTTCTGCGGGGGCATTATCCCCGCCCATTGCATCAACCACTACCCTGACCTGTTCTGCCATGCTTTCTGCCTCCTGTTTCTCTCACTGTAATGATTCCGTTTCTGTCAGATCATTACTCTTCTTCCATATCTGTCAATAATCCATAATCTGTATCATACTAAAGAAAACCTCTGCAAGTCAATACTTCTGCTATATTTTATTTACACTTTCTGGGCTTGGATCCTCTCTGCCAGATCATTTAAATAAACCCATCTGTCCATTTTTTCATCTAGCTTCTGCTGGGTGTTTTCTTTCTCTTCCATAATCTCCCGAAGCTTCATGGAGTTGGTGGCATTTGCCTCCATGTCCTTATCCAACTTCTCCAGTTTCTCTTCCAGAGCAGCGATCTCATCATCAATAGTCTCAAATTCTCTCTGCTCCTTGTAACTGAATTTCAGCTTCTGGGGACGGTTCTGCTTCCAGTCTGCCTGGGAAGCCTTCTTTCTGTTTTTATCCTCTTCACTGTCAGCAGTAGACTTTCCTCCCTGCATATCAGAGACAGTGCCTTTTTTATTTACTGCCTGGGCATAATCCGTATATCCGCCCTCATACTGAGCGAGGCGTCCCTCCCCTTCAAACGCAAAAATCCTGTCCACAATATTATCCAGAAAATATCTGTCATGAGAGACTGCGATCACAATTCCTGCAAAAGAATCCAGATAGTCTTCCAGGATTGTCAATGTGGGGATATCCAGGTCATTGCTTGGCTCATCCAGAAGCAGCACATTGGGCGCCTCCATCAGAACCTTCAGCAGATAAAGTCTTCTCTTCTCTCCCCCTGACAGCTTGGCAATAGGCGCATACTGCATGGCTGAATCAAAAAGGAATCTCTCCAGCATCATTGTTGCAGAAATCTTCCCATCTCTGGTAGGAATATATTCCGCTACATCACGGATATAATCGATCACACGCTGATCCGTATCCATATCCGGTACCTCCTGTGCAAAATACCCAATGCGGATAGTCTCCCCGATTTCCACATCCCCTGCATCCGGCTGTACCATCCCATCAATAATCTTGATCAAAGTTGACTTTCCGCATCCATTGGGGCCGATAATTCCCAGACGCTGATTACGCAGCACAATATAATTAAAATCATCCAGAATCTTCTTTTCGCCAAAACTCTTACTGATGTGATGAAGCTCAATGGTCTTCTTTCCCATACGGGTTTCCACAGAATCCAGCTCCACACTGGCATCCCTCACAGGTGCCTTTCCATTCTTCAGAGCTTCCAGACGTTCCAGACGGGCTCGCTGCTTGGTACTTCTGGCCCTGCAGCCACGTTTCGCCCACTCCAGTTCCATGCGGAGCACACTCTGCCTCTTCCTCTCACTGGCAAGCTCCATCTCCTCACGCTCTGCCTTCAGCTCCAGAAATTTCGAGTAATTGGCCTCATAAGCATACAGATTCCCATGGGAAATCTCCAGAATCTTATTGGTAACCCTGTCAAGAAAATATCTGTCATGGGTAACCATGATCACAACCCCCTTAAAGCTTCTCAGAAAATCCTCCAGCCAGGTCACCATCTCATTATCCAGATGGTTGGTGGGCTCATCCAGAAGCAGCACCTCACAGGGATTCACCAGCGTCCTGGCCAGCGCCACCCTTTTCTTCTGCCCGCCGGACAAATGATCAATCTTTTCCTCATGATCCGTAATCCCAAGCTTATTCAGCACATTTCTTGCTTCGCTTTCTGTACTCCAGTCCTTCTGCCATTTTCCTTCAGCCACATAATCCAGGATAGAAGCTCCCTGGGGAAACTCCGGCATCTGCGGCAGATAGGTAATCCGCAGACCATTCTGTGTGATCACCTGTCCCTCATCCGGCTCCTCCAGACCACCGATAATCTTTAAGATCGTAGATTTCCCGGTTCCGTTAATCCCGATAATCCCAATCTTATCCCCCTGATGCACTCCATAGGAAACATCATCCAGAACCACCTTCTCACCAAACACCTTGGAAACATGCTCTATATTCAAAATATTCATAAGTCCAAACCTCTCTGATAATTTTCGTCCCCCCTGACCTGGGAACAAATTCGCCTACCATTATACCATTTTTCTCCCTTTTCTAAAACCCCCCAGTTATCCAGAACATCTCCCTCCCAAAACACCTCGCGGAATAGTGGTGTGTGAACAGTAACAAACCCCTTTCCGCGTTCAATACCCAGCGCAGAAAAATAGTTTGTTTTGGGTGCATTTGCAGGGTTCTTAGATATTCTTAGCCGTCAAAAATCTGCGTTATGAGCAATCTGAGACACTGTCTGAGCGCAGCGAGTTTGGCTCTGATTGCTCATGCTTTTAGCAGATTTATGACGGCTTAGAATATCTTAGTGCCCGAAACCGCACCCAAAACAAACTATTTTTCTGCGCGTCCCTTTTCAAAGATACGCAAAAAGCTCCCCTCCAGGCAAACCCGAAGAGGAGCACTCTCAAAGTCAATTCAATTTATCCCACTCATAAGAAGGGATTTTCTTAGTTCATCTCTGTTCCGTTCTCAACTGCATATTTCAGTCCCTGAACTGCAACTGCCAGTGTAGCTTCCTGTACAGTAGCACTTCCAAGATCACCCATATCCAGTGTCAGAGTATCATCATCATTTGCAGTCACACCAAAAGTAAGTGACATCTCAGATACTTCATCCTCAATAGTTACTGTTGCATTTTCCTCATCAAAAGTACCTTCGCCGATGAAGCTTACATAATTATCATCCTGGTCGATCACAAGCACTGAGCAGAAAGTTCCATCTTCATTTGCTGCATAAATAAAGGTTTCACCTGCTTCTGTCTCACCGGAATAGCATTCTGTAAGCAGATCACCCATATCCTGATAGGTCTTGTTGTAATCTGCCTCATCACCGGTTCCCTCGTAAGGTTCCAGAGTTGCTGTTAACTCCTGAGTTTCCGGATCATAAAGCTCCAGAAGATTTTCCTCTTCATTTGCCTGTACCAAATAAGTTACCATATTTTCATCATCATACGTGCCGTCGTCATTTGCAAACTGCATTGCCAGCGCTGTATACTCTCCATCTGAGCTCAGCGCATATACGCCTAAAATATCCTGTTCTTCATCCTTCCACTGACCAAAAAACGAATTATCTTTGTAGAATCCGTAGATATCTCCTGCGCTGTCCTTCCAGAGTCCTAACATTGCCTCTGATACATCCGCGACATCTCCGTCATCTGCTGCTTCTTCTGTAGTCTCCTCTGCTGCCCATACCGGAACAACCATAGAGCTTACCATTGCAGCAGCACAAAGACCTGCCATTATTTTTTTCCAGTTTTTCATATTTTTTACCATCCTTTCTTAAAATGTGTGTACCTATTTCTAAACTGAATTTCTATGTTCTTACTATAAAAAATTTCAGTCTTATTTTCAAGATACATGGGATTAAATGACATTTTTCATGAAATATGGAAAAATGAATAAATACTTATGGTATTACTTGCTTTCAGTAAGGAATCCGTACTTGAATAACTCATGAAAATACGCTAAAATACAAATTATGTTTAAGTTAATTTAGGAGGTACTCCTTTTGAATATTGCAATCCTTGACGATTCAAAGGAAGATCTGCGTCAGGTAAAGTCTGTCATTTCTTCTTATTATGAATCCCAGAATACATCCGCAGACATCCATTTATATTCCAGCGCAGAAGCTTTTTTTACTAAATACATACCCGGATTTTACGACCTGATCATTATGGATATTTATATGGGCAGTATGACCGGTATGGATGCAGCCAGAAAGCTCCGCGAAGCCAGGGATACAGCTGCTCTGATCTTTATTTCAAGCAGTGATTCCTTTGCTGTGGAAAGCTATGATGTACAGGCATCCTACTATCTGCTGAAGCCCTTTGACCCGGAGAAGCTCTGCCGGATCCTCTCAACAATCCAATTCAGACAGTCACAGAATTCCAGATATATAGAGCTGATCTCTGACCGCACCCCTGTAAAGATCCCAGTCAGGAGCATCCTGTACGTGGATACCTACCGCAATGCAGTTCAGGTACATACCACAGATGCAGGTATCATACGCTCCTACATAACCTTCCAGAAATTTGAAGAGCTTCTGGAGGGAATGAAATGTTTTCTCTCCTGTTACAGAGGCTGTATCGTAAATATGGATCATATCGAAGAATCCACAGATGAAGGCTTTGTTATGGACAATCAGGAACTTGTCACTGTACGCAAGCGCGGCTCCAACGCAATAAAAAAAGCATATCTGGAATACTTATTCTCCTCAGACTCTGATAACTAATCATCTTACAATAAGTATTCCTGATATACCCCTTATGCTTCTGCCGCTATTTTTACAGGCAGGAAAATATTAACTTTAAATACACCATCTTCTGTACAGAAGGTCACATACCCCCCGGCTTTCTGTACTACCTCTGTCACAGATGCAGTCCCTATCCCGAAACCTCCATGTTTTGTCGAATAAAATCTGTCTTCTTTTCTCTGGATTTCATTTGTGTACGTATTGGAAATTTCTATCAGCAGTTTTTTATTCTTAATCTTTGTAAGGATCTTTACATAAGGATTCTTTTCCCGCGACTGTTCTGCCACTGCATCCACAGCATTCTCCAGAAGATTCCCGTAAATCTTGCATAAATCAATATCTGAAATGCTGATATTCTCCGGAAGCATCATATCATGTTCAAACAAAATCCCTCTCTGCTTCAGTTCCCCGGCATAGAAATGGATGACCGCATCTACTGCCATATTTCTGCAATAACAGACTGTTTTTTCCTCTTTTGTCATAACAGAAGCATACTCCTGCAGATACTTCATCAGTTCTTCATATTTTTCCTGCTGTGCATAAGCCATGATCGTGCGGAGATGATGACGCATATCATGGCGCATTTTGCTGATTTCATCCATCTTCTGTGTAAGCTCTTCATAATGCTGTTTCTGCATCAGAAGCTTCTGTTCCATCTGACGGCTGTATTCCCCATAGGTTAACTGGAATCTGTAGGCATTGGCAAGCTCTATCCACAAAGTCAGGCCCACACAGAAAACAAGCACTGCGGCTCCAAATTCCGTAAACCATCCTCCTATGATCGGCTCATAGGCTTTCCATATTCTGTCTGCTGCCAGAGATGAAGCATAGGCAGTAATTCCCACCAGAAGAACACTGCTGTATTTCTGCTGTATTTCCTTCACACTCCTGAACATCAGATAAAACGCAGAAAACCATTTCATAACTTCCGTAATCCCGGAAACCAGATAGAGTCCGCCTGCAGACTGAATCCCGGAACATAACAATTCTGTCACAAAAATCAAAACACCTGCCACAGCAAGGACAATTGCCAGAATTTTCGAAAAATTTCCTTCATCACAAAGGATTTTCTGCTGCACAACCACAACACATGCAAACATCAGATAATAAAATAAAGCTTCCAGTCCATAAGCCGGCTGTACTTTTGCAGGGACAAATGCATGGAGAACAGGATAGGAACTGCACCCCATAACGCAGATACAAAGCAGGGCAAAAAGACAGAGCTCCGCCTTTTTTGTACGCACAAACATATAAACTGCAAAAAGAAAAACACAAAATGTAAGTGCCAGATACACTGCATCACCGACAATCGACAGACCTCTGATCAGATTCACCTGTAAAGGCAGGCCAAATACCGGCACAAACTGAATACCCGATGATACTGAATGCCGGTCTGTCACAGCAATCATAATCTCCGTATTTCCTTTTCCTTCAAATGTAAAGACTCTGTTCTGAATCTGTTCTTTATAATTTTCCGGATCCGGATTTCCAACCTGTCCGACCAGATTTCCATTTACGTACAGATTATAGGAAGAAAATACTTCCACAAGACCTATGGCATATCTCTTTTCCTTCTCAGGAAGCACCAGTGTCATCCGATATGTCCCGCTTCCAAAAGGAGATTTATCTTTATCGCCCAGATCCATACCACCGTATTCACCTATAGAAATATATCTGCTGTAGTACTCTCCTTTATGTTTTTCAAGTTCCCCGGGGGTCAGCAGCAGATCCGGATAATATTCCCACTCTCCGGTAAGATAATGCAGAGGATCATCCTCGTGTACATAAAGAATACCCTGTATTGCCTGGTCACCCCTGGCCGTATACTTATTATCAACGTAATAAAGCAAAAAAAACACACCCATGGACAGGACAAACACAACTATTACAAGTATCAATGAATATTTCCGTTTTTTCTTCATTGCTGCCACCTCCTTTTGTCCACAGGTGTATCCTTATTCTATCTGTTTCTTCTGTTATTTCGCTTTCTTCTCAATATCAGGAACAAGATCAGTCCAACTGTCGCAATGCTTAACAATCCACAGATTTCACCTGTAAAATCAATTCTTTTTATTAATTTTACAGCTTTCTTTTTCTGCTTTTCTGACAGTCCTTCTGTAGTCACCTCTTCTGTCATAACGCCATCCAAAATCGCTTCTGTGTCTTCATCGGCATCTGATACCGAAGATTCTGTCAGATTTGTCTCTGTTTTATCTGTCTGTCCGCCGGCAGGATCATCTGAAAGAAAATAATCTCCTGTCTTTTCTATCTCAACCCGCAAAATCTTCTGTTTGTCCTGCCAGGTTACCGCACACAAATTTCCCTGTGCATCCACAACTGTCACAGTTTCCGGAGATAAAATTTCTCCAAATACAGAAGTCTGAAATTCCACTGTACTTCCCGGAATCTCCGTTACTTCCTCTCCTCTTACAAAAATCCTCAGGGAAAAAGCAGATTCTGCAGTTTTCTCTATCTTCATCTGGATTTCATCATTTGCTGCCACTTTCCAGGTATTTATCGCCTCAGGCAGGATTGTCACAGAAATTCCCTGCTTTTCAAATCTGACGCTGCCATTTTGCTGTAACATCAGAAGCAGTCTCTGACCGCTGACTGCTGTGACAGTATCCGTACTCAGCTCAGTTACTGTACTATCTGCAGCATCAAAATCCGATATTGTTCCTGAACCGGTCGCTTTTGTCTCTCCTGCTGAAGCTTTCTGCCCGGAGTTTTTGCTATTATCCGAAGTTTCGCCGGAACTTTCTTCATAATAATTCTCTTTAGTATCCGGAGATTCCATTCCTCCTACGGAAGGCACCGGCGTAGCCGTCTGTCCCGGGGCTTTCTGCACAATAGCCGGAAGATTTTTCTCATCCCTGTCCGAAAAGTTTCTCTCATGCCAGTACTCATTTACAATAAATTCATCATTATATGAAAAAGAATAAATCCCTGTACTCCCTGTTTCATAAACTGCACAGATATCGTAATTATTTCCTTTTTTCAGTACTTCCCGGCAGTAAAGCTGTATCCCTTTGGATGTTACTTCCGCCAGTTCTCTGTCCAGCTTCTGATAACTCCCTTTATTCTCACGTATATAAACCTGTACATTCTGAAGTTCTTCTGCTGAAAAACCTGCCATAAGCATCGGAAACTCTACCAGATCCACTACAGGCATACTGTAAGTATTGATCTGCGGATACCCCTTTTTCTGTACGGAAAGATAGGCATATGCCTTTGGCAGTGCCAGATCCTCAGATAACTGATATCCTTCCGGCACCACAAATGTACCGGTAAGTTTATAGACGCCCTGTTTCGTAAGATCTACCTGACTCATATCCCAGGAAGACTCCAGAATAATCTCTGGGTTTTCTGCTGTATTCTCGAATTTCTCAGCAGTGCTGACACGAAGTCTGACACCTTCTTTCAGATCTTCTTCTATTTTTCTCAGACTGCTTCCGATTTCTACTGCATAAGCAGCACATCTGCTCAGATATTTCTCATCTTTTGCATTATAAGAACGAATACGTTTTGCAGGGCTTCCCGTATTTCCAAGCTGACTGTACTGATAACCATAAATTTTAAGACTGCCGTCTCTTTGATATTGAAACCGCAGAGTATTGGTCTGCTTCTTTCCATTATCATAGGTTACCAGCAGGGAATAGGTATTACCCACAACCATACTCTGGTTAGATACATACAGCCCCTCCTCTTCACAGAGGGCAAAGCCCTCCTCAGTAAGGTTGATCCACTGTCCGCTTTCTTTCTTCAGATAAGCTTCCATGGAATCGGAATTTTCCTGTTTCAACCAGGGAAATATATAGATTCCTGCCGCAGTCAGCCTGTAATATGTATTAATATCCGGTTTGTCCGGATACTGCACAGAAACGGTAGTCTGTACCTGCAGATTTTCATTCCCCTCAAAAGCATACTCCTGAGGAAGCTTCAGCACACCTTTCACTGTATAAACGCCTGCCAATTTCATATTCACAGAAGAAACACCCCAGGACACCGGAATATGCAGTGTATCTGCCTCTGTATAAACTGTATAGAAAACCTGGGACAGCTTCTCAGTGATCTGTTCGCTACTTTTATTTATTTCTACAGCTACTGCAGGAATATCATGGGGTACGATCACATCATTTACCTGGATCACCCCGCCCCATACTGTGGTATTTTTTTTCATTCCCCATATGCCAGCCAGGCACAGAGTTATCATTAAAATCAGAACTGTTATTTTCTGTTTTCTCATGGTTTTTTCATACTTTCATTTTACATTACTGCTCGATCTGTTATCTTTATTCTCAATTTCCTTTGTTCTTAGCTTACCTTATCTGGCGGATTTCGGCAACAGACATAGGATAAACTGCATTATTTCATGAAAAATGGTGTGCCGGAAAATGGTTAACTCTCCTTTTTCCTTCCCGGAAATTTCATAAAATAATATACAACAAACAATACTGCCGTAATGCTCCAGGAAACCGGATAACTGAGCATGATCGTATTAATTCCCGGATACATCTGTCCGGCTGTAAAAAGCCATAGGATTCTCAGAGAGCACACACCGCCGCAGGTCAGGATCATAGGCACCAGAACTTTTCCGGTACCCCTCAGTGCCCCGGACAAAATTCCTATGATTACATAAATGAAATAGGACGGCAGTAAAAAACGACTCATGTGAACACCATGGACGATTACTGCGCTGTCTGTGGTAAACAGACGATAAATCCAGGGAGCAAATGAATACATCAAAATGATCATCACCGCAGAACTGACCATACTCATGACCATACAGACACTCACACTCTTTCGCATACGGTGATATTTGCCGGCTCCGAAATTCTGTCCCACAAAGGTAGTAATGGAAATTGCAAACGCATTAATCACCATCCAGAAAATGGCATCGATTTTTCCCAGTGTTCCCCAGGCTGCCACTGTGTCAGTTCCCAGATTATTGACAAATACCTGGATCACAATATTGGAAATATTATACATTACAGATTCCAGACCTGCCGGGATACCGATTCTCAGCACCGAAAACAGCATTCTTCTGTTAAAACGAATCTGATTGATCTTCAGCACATATATCTCTCTGGTTTTCAGCAGCATTACTGTTACGATCAGCGCACTGATCACCTGAGAAGTAACTGTAGCAACAGCTACTCCTGTCACGCCCATATCAAATGCCACAACAAACAGCAGGTCAAGAATGATGTTCAGCACACAGGTAACAATCAGAACATACAACGGTCTTTTGGAATCTCCCACTGCGCGCAGGATGGCAGCCCCCATATTATAAACCAGGTTAAAAACCATTCCGCCAAAATAAATATGAAGATACACCGCAGAGTCCTCTACCACATCTGCAGGTGTCTTCATAAGCAGTAATGCAGGCCTGGTCAGAAAAATCCCCACTACAGTAAGAACAATTCCCGCCGCAAAGGAAAATGCAAATGCTGTATGCAGCGCCTTACTCAGATTCTTCTTGTCTTTTGCCCCATAAAACTGCGAAATCACAACTGCTGCCCCTGAGGAAAGCCCTACAAAAAAGCCAACGATCAGATTGGCGATCTGACTGGCAGAACCTCCAACTGCAGCAAGTGCCTGTTTTCCTACAAAACGACCTACAACAATGGTATCTGCAGTGTTATAAATCTGCTGAAAGAACGTTCCAAATACAATAGGAAAGAAAAATAACAGCAGCTGTTTCCAGATCACTCCTTCTGTGATCTGATTTACCTTTTCCCTTTTCTCCATTTTTTTCCCTCATCCACATTGTCAAGCGGATAAAATCATCCGCTTCGCTGCAAAGCAGCTCCCACAATTCTCATGTTCATTATATTTTAACATACAAAAAAGCAGGTATCTCACAAAAATGTGAGAACCTGCCATACTTTGCAATCATTAAAAATTAGTCTTCAACTTTAATGATTTCCTTTTTGTTGTAGCTTCCGCAAGCTTTGCATACTCTGTGCGGCATCATCAGTTCGCCACATTTGCTGCATTTTACAAGGTTCGGAGCGCTCATTTTCCAGTTTGCTCTTCTCTTATCACGTCTTGCTTTAGAAGATTTATTCTTTGGACAGATGGACATATGTTACACCTCCTTAAATTTACTAAATATATCACTGATAGCTGCCATACGGGGATCCTTTGGTCCCTCGACGCATCCGCAAGGACCGTCATTGAGGTTTTTCCCGCACTGGCTACAGATTCCTTTGCAGTCTTCTCTACATAAAACCTTCAAAGGCCAGCTCATCAGTACCTCAAGATAGACCAGCTGGTCCACATCCAGGTCCATACCTGTGAGATAAGAACTCTCGTCCAGATCATTCACACGGTCTTCATCCGTAAGCTTCATATCAAGTTTTCGCTCAATCTCTAAAGGAATCTCAGTGGAAACCTCTTCCAGACATCTGTCACAGGGAATACCAACGGTAATCTTACCTGTTCCTCTGATCTCAAGATTCCTGTCACCTGTATTCGTAATCGTAAGCTCTATGGGGTCTTTTGCAAGGACCGGAAAGCTTCCTGACTGAAAGGTGATCGTATCCATTCCAAACTCTGCAGTCTTCTGAATACGCATTCCTTCACTGGATGAAATATCTGATAAATGTATCTGCATACTTTTCTCCTATCCACACTTGTTTTATTATACATACCGCCTCTGCTTTTGTCAACGATAAATTAGAAAAATTTCACATTTTGTCAAGTAATATTCCTTTACGAAGTATTTTATGGAATTGCTATACTTCCTGTGAAACCTATTTTATCATCCGGCAGCATTATGATCAGGTAATTTCCACATGCTTTACGGGCACAAAGAAGGGTGCTCCTGACAGACGCACCCTTCCCTTCTATATAAATATAACTTCTATCCAGCTATATTTTTCTCGTTTGGACATCATACAGACACTCTGTTGTCTGCGAAAATTAAACCAGAGCTACTGTCTCTCTGCAGATTGCAAGTTCTTCGTTTGTAGGAATTACAGCAACTTTAACTTTGGAATCCGGTGTAGAGATAACGATCTCTTCTCCGCGAACTCCGTTAGCCTCTTTGTCAAGTGTAACTCCAAGGTATCCAAGATAGCTTACAACTTTTTCACGTACAGGAATAGCGTTCTCGCCGATACCTGCTGTAAATACGATGGCATCTACACCGTTCATAGCTGCAACATATCCACCAACGAATTTAGCAATACCATAGCAGAGAACGTCGATTGCGTTAGCTGCATCTTCGTTTCCGCTCTGAGCTGCATCGTTCAGATCACGGAAGTCGCTGGATAATCCGCCGGATAATCCAAAAAGGCCGGATTTTTTGTTCAGCACATTCATGATACCTGCAATATCAAGGTTTTCTTTCTTAGCGATGAATTCCATGATAGCCGGGTCAATGTTACCGGAACGTGTTCCCATAACAACACCTTCAAGTGGAGTAAGACCCATTGTTGTATCAACACACTGACCGTTTACAACAGCACTGATGGAAGAACCATTTCCAAGGTGGCATACGATAACTTTTGAGTTATCTTTGTCAAGGCCAAGGAATTCAACCGCACGTTTAGAAACAAAGCTGTGGGAGGTTCCGTGGAAACCGTATCTTCTTACTTTGTAGTTCTTGTAATATTCCAGTGGAAGACCATAGAGGTATGCTTTTGCAGGCATCGTCTGATGGAAAGCGGTATCAAACACACCAACCTGAGGTACTCCTGGCATAAGCTCAGAGCATACACGGATACCGATCAGGTTTGCAGGGTTATGAAGTGGTGCAAGATCGTTGCACTCTTCTACTGCTGCGATAACTTCATCTGTGATCACTACAGATTTGGCAAATTTCTCACCACCATGTACAACACGGTGTCCAACAGCATTTACTTCTTTCAGACTTCCGATGGCACCTGTTTTGTCATTTGTAAGGGCATCCAGAACCATCTGGATTGCTTCTTTATGTGTAGGCATCGGAGCTTCTGTGATTTCTTTGTCACAGCCTGTTTTCTGATATACTAATCTTCCATCGATACCAATTCTCTCGCAGAGACCTTTTGCAAGAACTGCTTCTGAATCAGAGTTGATCAGCTGATATTTCAGGGATGAACTTCCACAGTTGATTACTAATACGTTCATTTTCATATTCTGCCGGCAATAAATTCCGAATATTTCTGCCAGCTTTTCCTTTCATATTATAATATCAATAAATTATGTAGTCGATAAAATAATTCTGCTTTACTGTCTGACCGAAATCTTATTTGTTGTCATCAGCCTGGCACTGTACTGCTGTGATAGCTACTACACCAACGATATCGTCTGCAGAGCATCCACGGGACAGGTCATTTACAGGTTTAGCAATACCCTGGGTTACAGGTCCGTAAGCTTCTGCCTTTGCAAGACGCTGTACAAGTTTGTATCCGATGTTACCTGCATCAAGGTCTGGGAATACAAGTACGTTAGCTTTACCAGCTACTTCGCTTCCAGGAGCTTTGGATGCACCTACACTTGGAACGATAGCTGCATCAAGCTGGAATTCTCCGTCAAGTGCAAGTTCCGGATTCTGCTCTTTTGCGATCTTTGTAGCTTCTACTACTTTATCTACGTCAGCATGTTTTGCACTGCCTTTAGTGGAGTGTGAAAGCATTGCAACGATTGGTTTCTCTTGAACAAGAAGTTCGAAGGATTCTGCAGAAGATGCTGCGATTGCTGCAAGCTCTTCTGAAGTCGGGTTCTGGTTCAGACCGGAATCAGCAAATACAAATGCGCCGTTTGCGCCGTATTCGCAGTTCGGAACTACCATTAAGAAGAATGCGGATACAAGTTTTGTACCTGGTTTTGTTTTCAGGATCTGAAGACATGGTCTTAATGTATCAGCTGTAGAGTGACATGCACCGGATACCATACCGTCTGCATCGCCCATTTTTACCATCATTACACCATAATACAGATACTGGTTAAGAAGAATCTCTTTAGCCTGATCCGGTGTCATGCCTTTTTTCTGTCTTAATTCTACTAACTTGTCAATATATCCCTGTGTTTTCTCTGATGTAGCAGGATCTACGATCTGTGCGCCGGAAATGTCATATCCGTCTTCAGCTGCACTCTTTTTAACAGCTTCTTCGTTACCAACAAGGATAACCTTTGCAATTCCTTCTTTTAAAATTTTCTCTGTAGCTGCCAGAGTTCTCTTATCTTCTGTCTCCGGAAGTACGATTGTTTTTACGTTTGCTTTTGCTCTTTCTTTGAGTGTGTCAATAAATCCCATGATTAAAATGGCTCCTTTCATATAGCAGTTCTGATATCCAATATCAATTTTCTATCAATTATCTGCGCTGTTTTCATTATAACTCCTGAAGCCTTGTATTTCAAGCATCTGAATGGTAGAATATGACATAAAAAAGTTTTTTTTAAGATGCAATATGGTTAAAAAAGAGAACTCTACAGAATTTCAGAAAGGAGCATCTGTGTAAATTTATGAAAACAGCAGGAATTATTGCAGAATATAATCCTTTTCACAAAGGACATGAATATCAGATCCGGTATGCAAAGGAAAAGTTAAAGGCAGATTATGTTATCGTTGCCATGAGTGGAGATTACGTACAGCGCGGCACCCCTGCTCTCATCTCCAAACATGCGCGGGCGGAAATGGCTCTGCGGTGCGGTGCAGACCTTGTGCTCGAAATGCCGGTATCTGTCTCTACGGCAAGTGCGGAAGCCTTTGCAATGGGCGGTGTTTCCCTGTTGGACAGCCTTGGTGTTGTTGATATGCTATGTTTCGGAAGTGAGTCAGGGGAGATCAGCGCACTGAAAGAACTGGCTGAGATCCTTGTAGCAGAACCGGAAGAATATAAGAAGCTGCTGAAAAGCTTTTTAAGCGAGGGTCTGACTTTTCCCGCTGCCAGAAGCCAGGCGCTGACAGAATATTTTAAGAATCCACGCAACTTCAGCGGTGACGATTTTGACGGAGTCCTTACTCCTCTGTTAAATGAAGTGACACAGATTCTGAGCACTCCCAATAATATTCTGGGAATCGAATACTGTAAGGCACTTCTCCTCCTGAACAGCCGGATCCGCCCTGTCACCCTCCGCAGAGAAGGGATGGGGTATCATGAAACCACTGTCCCTGAAGGAGATTCAGCAAGCCCTTCCCCTGATCTACAGTCATCTACTGATTTCTTTGCATCTGCAACTGCTATACGCAGTCTTATTCAAAATCCGGGAAGTAACCATTCAGAGGCAAGCTCAGACATAAATAATCCAGGCAGGAATTCGGATAACAAAATTGCCAATATACTGTCATCCCAGATTCCGGAACCGGCCTTTCCTGTTTTTCAGAAAGCTGTAAATTCCGGTGAATTTCTCACAGAAAATTCTCTGGACTCTATTCTCTCCTACTGCCTTATGAAAGAGAATGCCAAAAGCCTTTCTTCCTATATGGATGTTTCCGATGATCTTGCACGAAGAATCATAAATCAGCAGAATCTCCTGCTGTCCTTTTCCCAGTCTGTATCTGTTTTAAAAACCAGAGAGCTGACTCAGACAAGGATACAGAGGGCATTGCTTCATATTATATTAAACATCCATACTGTACCCACACAGATTCCCTTTGCCAGGGTTCTTGGTTTTTGCAGGGAAAGCAGTGAACTGCTAAGCCAGATCAAGCAGCACAGCCGAATTCCTCTTATCACCAAGCTTGCGGACGCCCAAAATCTTTTGGACAGTGAAGGAAATCAGATTTTATCTGAAACTGTTTTTTCTTCCAATTTATATGAAAAACTTCTGTGCCTGAAAACCGGCAGAAAATTCTGTCACGAGTCCCAGAAACAGCTTATTATCATATAATTCTTGTTGTTTAAATTCACTTATGTTAAAATATAAACAGTGAGGATAAGGATATAAAACAAGGAAGGAGGAAAAGAAAAATGAAAGCGAATTCAGGTTTAAAAAAGAGCAGAACAAAGATTCAGATGGTACTTACCGCCCTGGTAATCTTATCTGTTGTACGTCAGTTTTTCCTGGGAAATTACCACAATATGTTTCTGGGAATCTTAACATTGATCCTTTTTATGGTTCCACAGTTTCTGGACAGAAAACTGAACGTCACAATACCACCGGGACTGGAGACAGTCATTCTGATTTTTATCTTTTCAGCAGAAATTCTTGGCGAAATCAATGCCTTTTATGTAAAAATCCCTATCTGGGATACCATTTTACATACTACTAACGGTTTTCTGATGGCTGCCATCGGATTTGCACTGATCGATCTTTTTAACCGCAGTGACAGGTTTTCCATTAAAATGTCACCGTATTTTGTAGCTTTTTTTGCATTCTGTTTTTCAATGACTGTTGGTGTTATGTGGGAATTCTTTGAATTCAGCATGGACTGGTTCTTTGGAATGGATATGCAGAAAGACTGGATCGTACCGGCTATCAACTCTGTGAAACTGAATCCTACCGGTGCAAACGTTCCCATCCATGTAGATGTTCAGTCCCTGGTCGTCAACGGTGAGACCTGGAATCTGGGAGGCTATCTTGATATTGGTATTGTTGATACCATGAAAGATCTGATCGTAAACTTTATCGGTGCAGTAGTATTTTCTGTCATCGGTATTCTGTATCTGCGAAACCGCGGAAAAGGAAAGCTGGCAGCTTCTCTGATCCCGCAGGTACGCAGCAAGCAGGAAGAAGAACTTTCTTCCAAAGATCAGTAAGATCGTTACTGTTCACTCCGTTCTCAGTAACGCAGCCAAAATTCATTACAGATTGCCTGCGGCAATGGAATTTTGGCCTGTATGTCTCGGGATTTTGGCATATCCATGCCAAAACACCTCGCGGGATAGTGGAGTGTGATCAGTAACGTAAGATTCACAGCTACCGAAATTGGCGCACTTTTCTGGAAATATTCTCCAGTTCTTCTCTGGAAAGCTCAGGAAGTCTTTCCAGCTGATCCATAAACATGGCAAGTGTCTCTTTTCGCTGCATTTCCACCATCTGGGTGTAGAAATTAACCACTACCCCGGTGGCAATGGCAACTACAAAAAGGGAATAGATTGTCAGAAGAACGGAACACATTTTTCCAATGAAAGTAACCGCAACTACATCGCCAAATCCGGCAGTGGAGATCACTGCATAGCAATACCACAGTGCATCTCCGTATCGGTTAATGTCTGGTTCAACCAGTTGGATCACTGCTGCGATAGCAAAAATAAACACAATAAAACCAATGATAATTTTATCTGCGCGAGTCCGTTTTAAAACACTGCCTAATACTTTAATTCTTTTCATGCACTTGTCCTCCAATGAAATAATATACTGCCTGAAATTAATTGAAGTATAGTATAAAACGGTTTCACTTGCAATATGAAAGGAGCTTAACAGTATGAAAGATAATAAAGCAGTGAATTACTCGGCAACTGAGTTACCAGAGCATCTGAATTAAGGCGGGATACCGCCTTTTTTCAGGGTGCATCCATGACACCACTACTGTTTGCTCTTTAGAGCTATACAGCTACTTTTATTATTTCCGGTGTTTTCAGTCCGGTTACGGACAGTTCTCTTTTTACTCCGGATACGGAGTGATATTTTCTCAGGATATTATATGCACCTACGGCATCTGCGTTATAGGTTCTGTTTCCATCTCTGTACAACCCTCTCTCTTTCCGTTTGGACGGCTCTGCATATCTTTTCCCCACTTTCGGTGACAGCGGACTGCACTGGCTGGTATAACTTTCTTCCTGTTTTATAAAACGGATCCCATATCTTTTCAGCTTATATTCCAGCATGATGTAGCTCCTGTTATACGGCAGGCTGTGGAACTTCTGGTTTGTCCTGTGTCCCAGGTCTTTTTCTCTCCGGATATTCCGGATATCCCCTGCAACGACACAGGTGATTCCCTGTTCCCGGCAGTATTCTGCAAGGTACCTTGTGACCTTGTGCAGATAATCCGTTACTGAATCATGTTTTCTCTTATATAACTTCCTGATATGTTTTGATGTGACCGGATACTTTACTCCCTTTCCGGACTGCTGTCCATACCACTGGGCCTGCACCCTTGCGATCTCTTTATGGAAATATCTTTCCAGTGCAAGGTATTTCCTGCCCAGGATAAACGTCTTACCGTTCCCGGAATCATAACACGTCATAAGATTATGGAGTCCCAGATCAATAGACAGTTCATGTCCGTTCTGTGGAAGTTCTTCCTCGTCAGGGACCTCATAAACAACAATAATTTTACAGTTTCCCTTCTCCGGCGGGTAGATCCGCAGCTGTTTGATCTGATCCATGCCCCTGAAAATCTTATTTTCAAGGTAAAGAAAGTTTTCATGGATCTGATATGTTTCTTTCATATATTTTTTTAATGCCTTTGGAAGGGACAGGCGGACTCTGCCCGTATCCCGCTCATGCACGATTCCCATCTGCATATAGGTAATGGGGATACTTTCCTGCTTAAACCGCGGCGGTCTGGGAGCCTCGATCCCCCCGGATCTTTTCAGGGCATAAAAAGACTTCCATGCCTTGTCCAGCAGTTTACAGACTTCCTGGGCAGTCTGGGACGGGAGCTGTTTATACCACAGATCCTCTTTATGGGCTTTTTTCTGATAGTACCAGTCAGGATACTTCCCC
The DNA here is from genome assembly GCF_014297245.1 of Blautia difficilis. NCBI lineage: Bacteria > Bacillati > Bacillota > Clostridia > Lachnospirales > Lachnospiraceae > Blautia > Blautia difficilis. The sequence goes on from NZ_JACOQG010000011.1 coordinate 48,223, forward strand.
ATACCCGCTTCTTTGTAATGCTGACGTTCATAATTACAGACATTCCAAAGCTTGGATGCTGCATAGCACATATGTCCGATGAGATTCGCATATTCCCGGCTGACCTTTATGGATGTTTTCTTTGACAGTAGCATTTCCTCTCCTCCATAGTATCAGTACGCTTTGCTCTGATGTTCGATGTACCTGCGGATATTTTCTTCCGATACAGATCCGACCGTTTCCACATAATAGGAATGGTTCCACAGCTCCCCCTTCCAAAGCTGGTTTCTTATTTCCGGAAAACGTTCGAAAAGTTTCCTGCCAGAGATTCCCTTCAGATATTTCACGATCGCAGTTATGGATAATTTCGGAGGGGCTGACACAAAACAGTGTACATGGTCTCCTTCCCCACATTCAAACAGATGGACCGTAAAGCCCTTATCTTCTGCGATCTCCTGCACCAGTTCCTGCAGATATGCCTCGACCTCCGCACTTAATATCTTCCGTCGGTATTTTACCGACCATACCATATGGTAATTAATATTGCACACACAAGTGCGATAATGTATAAGATTTTCTTTCATGCATATAGTATACCATGATATCAAAAATTTCGCAATAAAGTATCGAACATATTTTCTTTTTTATAATGCTGGATACAGCTTTTTATAGGGAGGGCTTAAATGTATTTTTATAGGGAGAAATTGAATGAAAACCGTTTTGTTATTTTTATTTATTATGAGTGCAGATATGCACAGTTTGCGCTTTCATCTCGGTAATTGAATTGCCGAGGATTCCCGCTTACTATCCTAAAACCAGATCAGGTAAGTTCTGTAAATTAGAACAAGTCTCAAAAAAGAACCTGATAAAAAAGAACCATTATATCAGACTATACAGCTATCAGTCATTCAGATAGCAGCTATAACCTTTGTATATAATGGTTCTTTTATTAGTTCTTTTATTATGTTTATTTCTCTCCGGAAAGAAGAATACGATCATTATCCAGCATCTTGCCTGCACCTGTCTTAAACTTCTCCAGAAGTCTTTCTACAGTCAGGCCTTTCTTTTCTTCTTCATGAATATCCAACACAATATCTCCGGAATCCATCATCAGGATACGATTTCCCAGATCAAGGGCTGACTGCATATTGTGGGTGATCATCAGACAGGTAAGCTGATGTTCCTCTACAATCCGTTTCGTAAGATTCAGCACCTTTTCTGCAGTTCCCGGGTCAAGAGCTGCTGTATGCTCATCCAGAAGCAGAAGCTTGGGCGGATTTATAGTTGCCATAAGAAGTGTCAGTGCCTGTCTCTGTCCACCGGAAAGAAGTCCTACCGGCTGAGTCATTCGCTTCTCAAGTCCGATATCCAGAAGCTTCAGTTCTTCATGGAATCGCTCTTTTTCCTGTCTGGACACATGGGACAGCCATCCGCCTTTCCCTGCTGCAAGTGCCAGATTCTCTTCTATGGTCATTCCAGGTGCAGTTCCCCTCATAGGATCCTGATACAGGCGGCCGATGGTTTTTGCGCGTACATGCTGGGGCATAAAAGTAATATCCTGTCCATCCAGCATGATCATGCCGGAATCTGTAAGAAAATCTCCGCAGATTGCATTAAACAGAGTGGATTTACCAGCACCGTTAGAACCGATGATTGTTGCAAAATCACCTTTCTCCAGATTCAGGGATAAATCTCTGATGGCCTGTTTCTCGTTTACCGTACCCGGATTAAAAGTCTTGGAAATATGTTCAATCTTCAGCATAAATCACTGTACTCCCTTCCTGTGAGTCATTCTTCTCTTAATCTGCGGCCACTGTTTCTTCAGGTATGGACCTGAAATAGCCAATACAACGATCACAGAAGATACCAGTTTCAGCATAAATGCCGGCATGTTAAATCTCAGTGCAACCGTATATACCAGACGGAAAATAAAAGATCCAAGTACCATGCCTACGGCTCTCACAAAAATTCCGCCTCTGCCAAGGATCGTACCTCCGATCAGCAGGGAGGCCAGTGCAATGGTAACCATTCCCTGTCCGATATTGATATCTACGGATTTCTGTGACTGAGACAGAAGACATCCGGAAAGTGCTGTAAAGGAGTTGGCAACACAGAGACCTACGATCGTGGTAAACACCGGGTTAATAGATGAGGATTTTACCATATCTGCATTATTTCCTGTGGCTCTGATCGCCAGACCAAGTCTTGTTCTCAGAAAGAATACAAGAAAAGCGATCACTATGATCACTGCCATAAGGGCAACTACAATATCTCCTCTGCCTTTCAGCGGTGTATTTTTCAGCGTTTCTTTCATCATGGAAAATACTGTATCTGTTCTGTTCATATTGATCAGGGAAGAACCTCCCATCACTGCAATGTTCACAGAATAAAGCCCTGTATTAACGATAATTCCTGCAAGAAGACTGTCAACCCCCAGCTTTGTCTGAAGTATGGCTGTCACAAAGCCTGAGCATACACCTGCAGCCATGGCTGCAAAAATAGATAAAAAAGGATGTCCGCTGACTGCCACTACCGCTCCCACTGCTGCTCCCAGTGTGAAACAGCCATCAGTGGAAAGGTCACAGACATTCAGCATGGAATAGCTGAGAAACAGGGCAAGAACTGTCAGTGAACAGATCAGGCCAAGCTTCAGCGCAGTCTCTCCCAGGGAGAGCATAGTCGCAATAGTCACGATGATTTCCTCCAGTTTGTATTTATTTTATTACGTTCAATGAACAGCAACAGAAAAACTGCTGCTGTTCATTTCCATTCAGAAAATATTTTGTTCAAATTCACGTCCGATCAAAACACGATCCAAACATCTTTATTATTTTTCCACTTCATCAAAGCTCTCTGCTGTAACGATCTCGTTTACCTGTGTGCATAATGGCTCAAAGTCCTTTTTAACTGTGTCAAGATCAAGTCCCAGCCCTTCGCAGGTCTCTGTATTTACAGTTGCTGTACCATTGTCAAAGGTTTCTACCGGTGTTTCAGATGGGTCTGCACCGTCTACCAGAATTGCTGCGATCATATCTGCTGTCTTCTGTCCCAGGTTTGCATAATCCACACCGTATCCAACGAACGCACCGTTTAACGCAAAGGAATCGGCTCCTGTATACTGTGGGATACCTGCATCAATAAATTTCTCATAAATAGAAAGTTCTGCTGTCATAATAGTGTTGTCTGTCGGGGTAAATATTGCATCTACCTTATCTGCCACCAGAGCATCTGCTGCAAGCTGTACCTCATCTGTTGTAGTTCCTGTACGCTCTACATATTCAATGCCTTCCTTGTCCAGATAATCCTTGGCTTCCTGGATAGCTGTAGTGGAAGAATCCTGTCCCACATCATAGAGAAGTCCAATCTTTTTCACATCCGGATTTACTGCCTGGATCAGTTTCATAATAGAGGCTGTATCAAGATAATCACTGGTTCCTGTGATATTTGCTCCCGGTACCTCCAGAGCCTCTACAAGACCGCTTCCTACAGGATCAGATACTGCGGAAAATACAACCGGTGTATCCGTTCCTTCTGTTGCGGACTGCATGCGCATTGCCACAGGTGTTGCAACACCTACCATTAAATCTACATTATCAGCCTGAAAATCAGAAATGATCTGCTCCATAACATTTGCATCAGCATTGCAGTTATCATAAGATACCTCAAAGTTTACATCCTTTTCCTTGCCAAGCTCTTCCAGGCGGGACTGAATGTTGTCTACGATCTGGTTTAAGGAAGCGTCATCTACATAATTGCAGATGCCGATCTTAAAGTCCTGTGCCATAACCGGTGATGCCATCATCATAGTTGCCATTGCTGTTGCTGCGATTGCTAATACTCTTTTTTTCATAGTCTTTTTCCTCTCTCTACATCAATGATTCAGCAGCTCATAATATTTAACTGCCGTAGCCTCAGGGATATATGCCAATCCCCTGTTACTGTCTGTGAGAAAGAACTCCGGATTCCTTTTGCCGGATGTGCCAACTGATGTGAAAAACCGCTTTGTATATATAAAAAATCCGTCTCAAACAATGCATTTGCTTGAGACGGTAATAAGTATCTTATTATCGCGGTGCCACTCAAATTGACGAAACGTCCACTTTCTCATGTACAAACATACACTCCTGATTTATAACGGGTTCGGTTCCCGTCGGTGCCTACTCTCACACTTATTCAGATTTCGGACCGCCCTCGAAAGGCCATTCAACAATCAGTTTCATACGGCTTCCCACCAGCTGCCGCTCTCTGTGATGATCCTTGGTTGCTTACTCTTCTTTCTCATCGGTTTTGATGTGTTTACTTTACCACGCTAATGCAGATATGTCAAGGTTTTTTTGAATTTTCTGTCTGCGGATTCCAGGAATCACTTTCCAGTTTCTTCAACATCTCGTCCAGATCAACCGTATATGCCACTTTTATATCGCTGTCCTTTTTAACGATAAACTCTGACAATCCATATTCCTGTCCATTATCTGCCCAGTCGTAGGTATATCCCAGTCTTGTCCAAGGATATGCGCCGTCAAAATAGCTGGAAATAATATTATCATCAAACCAAGCTTTATATTCCTCATTGACGTTCTCTGAAAATGAATCTGTCATTTCTACTGTTCCAATATCTGAAACATAGGCCGGCCGGAAAACGTCCTCCGGTTTTGCCCACATCGCTGTAAAATAATTTGATTCATTATCAGGACGCAGTCCGATCAGCTCCTTCAGTCTGGTCTGCCAGTCTGTCACACTGTCCTTATTCTCCTGATATTTTTCCTCCAGCTCACCGCCTGTAAATGTCCATACATTTCCCCATTCCAGTTTTACATCAGCCCCGTCCGGATAACTGTCCGGATACTTATGGAAGGTATAAAGAAGAATCCTGCCCTCATCATCATAAACAGCATAAGGTTCCCCTTCATCCAGACTTACCACAGGAAGAATCTCATCCTTATCAATAATCATAGCATCCCTGACAGCCTCATCAAACAAAATCTGCAGATCATCCCCGCTTTCGTCCGAAGCCTCTGTCTCCTCTGCCGCCAGCACACTTGCCGGCCCGACCCCTGATACAGCCATTGCTGAAACCAGCAGTCCACTTACCATCATCATCTTCCATAATCTGTTTTTCATACGCTTTTTCCTGCCTTTCTTAATTGGTATACCTGATTCAAGTCAAGCGGATAAAATCATCCGCTTCGCTACTTAATTCGGTTTAATATGATAATTATAGGTTCATTTTACCATCTGTCTGAATATATGACAAGAAATGATTTGTTTTTCTGGAAACAAAAGCACAAAAATGATATACTATATTTCAGATATCACATATTCAGAACTATTATAACAGATTGTGAGGCTTTATTATGAGTGCTAAAATAGAATTTCACGGAAGTGACATTGAGAAAGTCTGCGAGATTTACGGGCTTCGCAGAGAAGATATCATTATGTTTGGGGCAAATGTAAACCCTCTGGGGCTTTCTGAGCATGTAAAGGAACAGCTTGCAGGGCGTCTGGATGTCCTGTCTTCTTATCCTGACAGAGATTATGCTTCACTTCGCAGCACAATTTCAGAATATTGTAACATTCCTGCTGAATTCATCCTGCCGGGAAACGGTTCCAGCGAACTGATCGCGCTGCTGATACAGGAACGAAATCCAAAGCACACCCTTATCCTGGGCCCAACCTACTCCGAATACTCCAGAGAACTTTCCTTCTCAGGAAGCACTCAGGAATATTACCACTTGCGCGAAGAAGATAACTTTGTCCTCGATGTAGATGACCTTTGCCGGACTCTGGAAGAAAAATACGATTTTCTCATCCTCTGCAACCCAAATAATCCTACCTCATCTGCAATTAAGGTAAACGACCTGCGCAGAATCATTTCCTTCTGCAATGAGCAGAACATTTTCGTAATGATCGACGAAACTTATGTAGAGTTTGCCCCAGATATCAATGAAATTACTGCCGTTAGCCTCACCAGAGAATTCCAGAACCTGATGGTACTCCGCGGCGTATCCAAATTCTACGCAGCCCCAGGCATGCGTCTGGGCTACGGAATCACCGGAAACCTGGAATTTCTCAAAAAAATGAAAGAAAAACAGGTACCATGGTCCCTCAACAGTCTGGGAGCCTTGGCCGGCGAACTGATGCTCCAGGACAAAACCTACATCCGCCAGACCCGGGACCTCATCCTCTCAGAACGCACCCGACTGCTTCAGGCATTAGAGGAAATCCCCACCTACAAAGCCTACCCAACCTATGCCAACTTCCTCCTCCTGAAAATCCAGAAACCCGGCCTGACCTCCCAGGACGTCTTCGACACCTGCATCCGCCAGGGCCTCATGATCCGCGACTGCACCTCCTTCGAATGCCTGGAAGGAGAATACATCCGCTTCTGCATCATGCACCCCCAGGACAACACCCGGCTTCTACATGTACTGGAATCTCTTTAAAGCAAGACATTTCCTTTATTTATAGTAATTCACAAACAATCCAGTCCATCATAGCTTAAAACCAGATACCAGCGGAGCGGAAAATATTTTGTCTGGGGTGCATTTGCAGGAGTCTTAGATATTCTTAGCGCTCAGAAATCTGCGTTATGAGCCGTCTGCATCACTGTCTGAGCGAAGTCGGAGACGGAGCGAGTTTGACAAGACGGCTCATGCTTTTAGCAGATTTCTGAGCACTTAGAATATCTTAGGCTCCGAAACCGCACCCCAGACAAAATATTTTCCGCCCCGCGTCCCTCTTGAACAAAAAAAGGCCAGAAACTCCCTTTTCCGAAGTTTCTGGCATTTTTCATCAGTTTTTAAAGCTATGGATCGGCGCCGGAATCCTTCCGCCTCTCTGCACAAACGCATCACAGGAGAACTGATTCACCGGCATGATCGGTGCATAACCAAGCAGTCCACCGAACTCAACCACTTCGCCAACTCCCTTACCAATTACCGGGATCAGACGAACCGCCGTAGTCTTCTGATTCACCATACCAATAGCAGCCTCATCTGCAATAATACCTGCAATAGTAGAAGCCTTGGTATCTCCAGGAATCGCAATCATATCAAGACCTACAGAACATACACAGGTCATAGCCTCCAGCTTCTCAAGAGTCAGAGCACCTGCATTTACAGCATCGATCATACCCTGATCCTCACTGACCGGAATAAATGCACCACTTAAACCACCAACTGCAGTAGAAGCCATAACGCCGCCCTTTTTCACCTGGTCATTTAACAGAGCAAGAGCTGCTGTTGTACCCGGTGCACCTGCATGCTCCAGACCAATCTCCTCCAGGATCTCAGCAACACTGTCGCCGATGGCAGGAGTAGGAGCAAGAGAAAGATCCACAATACCAAACTTAACACCAAGACGTTTGGAAGCTTCCCTTGCTACCAGCTGTCCAACACGTGTTACCTTAAATGCAGTACGTTTGATCATCTCGCAAAGTGTCTCAAAATCCTTTCCTCTCACTTTCTCAAGAGCAGTTTTAACAACACCAGGTCCGCTGACACCTACGTTGATGATCGTATCTGCCTCTGTCACACCGTGGAACGCACCTGCCATAAAAGGATTATCATCCGGCGCATTACAGAATACAACCAGCTTGGCACATCCCAGAGAATCCTGATCCTTACTTGCCCGAGCTGTTTCCAGAACGATCTCACCCATCAGTTTGACAGCGTCCATATTGATACCTGTACGTGTAGAGCCCACATTTACAGAGCTGCAGACACGCTCTGTCTTTGCCAGTGCCTGTGGAATAGACTCGATCAGAAGTTTCTCTGCAGGAGTCATTCCCTTGCTTACCAGAGCAGAATAACCACCAATGAAGTTTACTCCAACTGTCTTTGCAGCCTTATCCAGAGTCTCTGCAATTGTCACAAAATCTTCTTTTGTCTTACATGCCGCACCGCCCACCAGAGCGATAGGAGTTACGGAAATTCTTTTATTTACAATGGGGATCCCATATTCCATGGAGATTGCCTCACCTGTGGATACCAGATCTTTGGCACAGGTTGTGATCTTGTTATAAATCTTTTTGTTCAAAGTCTCAAGATCACTGTCAATACAGTCCAGAAGGCTGATTCCCATTGTAATGGTACGCACATCCAGGTTCTCCTGCTCGATCATTTTATTGGTTTCATTTACTTCAAAAATATTGATCATTTTATCTTTCTCCCTTGTATGTTTTCTCAGATTCTGTGCATTACATTGAAGATGTCTTCATGCTGGCAGCGGATCACTACGCCGATCTGATTTCCAAGGTCTTCCAGTTCTTTTGCAAGAACCCCATTATCTTTTTCACATTTTGTGGCATCTGTTACCATCATCATGTTGAAGTATCCCTGTACGATGGTCTGGGAGATATCAAGAATATTTACATTGTTGTCTGCAAGATAAGTACAAACCTTTGCAATAATCCCCACTGTGTCGTTTCCTACTACGGTAATGATTGTTTTTTTCATAAGTTCTTTGTCCTTTCTACACTGTAATTACTTCTGATATGCAATCCCTCTTTGCCACCTGTATTTTAAAATCACGGGACTTATAAGGGTTGTCGCCTAAGGTTACTTCTGAGCACACAGTCTCATAGGCCAGCTCTTCATAGTTATTTTCTCTGCTTAAATGTCCCAGAAAAATAGCTTTCATGTTGTCATGAAGAAGCCTGCATAAAAGTCTGCCTGCATTTTCATTAGAAAGATGTCCTCTGTCTCCCAGAATCCTCTGTTTCAGATAATAAGGATATTTTCCCACTTGAAGCATACGGATATCATGGTTTGCCTCCAGAAGAAGGGCATCCAGATTCTGGAGATTCTCAATTATGTATTCATTATATTTTCCAAGGTCCGTGGCAATTCCCACAGAGTGGTCATCACATTCTATACGGTATCCCACCGGCTGCGCGGCATCATGAGAAATCGTAAAAGGATCTATTTTCAGATCTCCCACCGAGAATGTCTCATCTTCCCTGATCTCATGGAAAATCCCTTCCGGCATTTTTCCCAAATTCATTCTGGACAAGGCATCCACCGTACCTCCTGTGGTATAAACAGGTATCTGATACTTTCTGGCAAGCACTCCCAGTCCTTTAATATGATCCGAATGCTCATGGGTAATCAGAACACCGTCAATATCTCTTCCTGTCAGCTCCAGCTCATTCAGTCCCTGCTCCACGCGCTTACCGCTGATCCCCACATCTACCAACAGATGTGTCTGATCAGAGCCTACATAAATACAGTTCCCACTGCTGCCGCTGGCAATACTACAAAGTCTCATATTTTTTAATTCCTTCCCTGATCTGTTGCCAGGTTTCCTCCAGATCAGCATTATTTGTAACCACATAATCTGTATGCGCCCTAAAAAATTCTTCCGGTGCCTGACTGGCTATAATACTCATTGATTTCTCCCTGGTATATCCCCGGCTTTCCATCAGCCTGCGGATACGGATCTCTGAATCCGTATGGATATACCAGACAGTATCACAGAATTCCTCATAATGATCCTCCAGAAGAAGGGCTGCCTCTACCACACAGATTCTCTGTCCCTCTTCCTTTTTCAGGTCGAGCTGTCTGCGGATGTATTCCTTCACAGCAGGATGAATAATGTGATTTAATTTTTCCAGCATATCCGGATGTGAAAATACTACATCCGAAACCAGCCTGCGGTCAATAGTTTTATCATTTTTTATAATTTGTTTTCCAAATAATGCAATTACCGGTTTATAGCAGGATTGTCCCGGTTCCATCACCAGATGACCTATTTCATCTGCTTTCATCACATATGCCTGATATTCCTGTTCCAGAAAATCCAGTACTGTACTCTTGCCGGCTCCCACTCCGCCGGTGATCCCTATTGTAATCATTTATTTTGCCTCATACCAGTTATTGCCCTGGTGCATATCCACTTCCAGTTCTACTGACAGGTTCGCAGCTCCTTTCATTTCTTCCTCCAGGATTGCAGAAACCTGTTCAATTTCCTCTTTATAAGTCTCTATAAGAAGCTCATCATGAACCTGCAATACCAGACGGGAACGCAATCCCTCTTCCTTCAGTCGCTTATAGACACGGTTCATGGCAATTTTAATAATGTCTGCTGCTGTTCCCTGAATAGGAGAATTCATGGCAACTCTTTCCCCAAAAGAACGCTGCATAAAATTGCTGGACTTCAATTCCGGAATTGGTCTTCGTCTTCCAAACATGGTCGTCACATAGCCCTTTTCCTTGCCCTGTTCCACCAGTTCATCCAGAAATCCCTTGATTTTAGGATAAGTTTCAAAATATCTTTCAATATAATCAGCCGCTTCTTTTCTTGTAATACTTAAATCCTGGCTGAGACCAAAGGAACTGATTCCATACACAATTCCAAAGTTAACTGCCTTGGCGTTTCTTCTCTGCAAAGGAGTTACCTGATCAAAAGGCACATGAAATACCTGTGACGCTGTCAGCCTGTGAATATCCTGTGCCTCACGGTAAGCCTGGATCAGTTTCTCATCCCCTGACATATGTGCCAGTACACGCAGCTCAATCTGGGAATAATCTGCATCCAGAAATACATACTCATCCTCCGGTACAAAAACCTTTCGGATCAGGCGTCCCAATTCCATGCGTACAGGAATATTCTGAAGATTAGGCTCTGTACTGCTGATACGTCCTGTAGCAGTAATAGTCTGATTGAAAGTCGAATGGATCCTTCCATCCTTTTCGATCACCTTTTCCAGCCCATCTGCATAGGTAGATTTCAGTTTTGTTAACTGTCTGTACTCCAGAATATCTTTCACAATCGGGTACTCCGGTGCCAGCTTCTCCAGAATATCAGCAGCTGTAGAATATCCTGTTTTTGTTTTCTTGCCACCCTTTAACCCCAGCTTTTCAAAAAGGATGATTCCCATCTGTTTGGGAGAATTAATGTTAAATTCCTCTCCCGCCTGTTTCCAGATCAGCTGTTCCAGCTCTGCAATCCGGATATTCAGCCTTTCTCCATAGCTTTTCAGTTCCTCCCCTTTTACTTTGATCCCCCATTTTTCCATGGAATTCAGTGTAAAAATCAAAGGAAGCTCAATTTCCGTGTAAACTCTCCACATGTCCGTCTCTTTCAACGCTTCGCAAAGAGGTTCTCTGCTCACAAGCGCTGTATATGCCATATAGCAAGCCATATTTACCAGACCGTCCTCGCTCTGCTGCCATGCCTTTTCCAGAGTCATTTTTCCCAGCAGTTCCTCTCTGGACGGAAGAAGCCGGCCATTTAAATATTCTTTTGCAATATCATCATAGGTATATGATGATTTCAGCGGATTCAGAAGATAAGCAGCTACTCCTGTGTCAAAAATCTCACCAAAATCCTCACCATCTACATATTTCAGCATGGATTTCACATCCATGGAGCAGATTGTCAAAGCTCCATGGGAGGATTTCTGCAAAAGCTGCTGAAGCTTTCCACAGAGATAATTCTCTGTAAGCAGTCCCTCCACAGGTATAAAATAAACTTCCTCCTGATCCAGTGCCAGTCCCACACCAAATACCTGTCCCTGCTCTGCAACCAGTGAAACTCCCACATATTCCTGCTTTGCAGCTTTGTCAAAAAGGGTTTCACATCCGGACAGATCACTGCAGCTGAAAAATTCCTGCATCTGTTGCTGTGGCTGTGCATTTTCTGAGTCAAAACGACCCAGTAAATTTTTGAATTCCAATCGCTTACAAAGCAAAAATGCATCCTGTGTATAAAGATTTCCAAGCTTCGCCTGCTCATAGTCAAACTCCACCGGGCTGTCTGTATTGATTGCAGCCAATGCTTTACTAAGCTGTGCCAGATCATAATGCTCTCTGAGAGATTCCTTTGCGCGGTTGGGTTTGATCTCCTCCAGATGTTCATGGGCATTTTCAACAGAGCCATATTCCGCTATGATCTTTGTAGCAGTTTTCTCACCAACTCCCGGGATTCCGGGGATATTATCTGCGCTGTCTCCCATAAGAGCCTTCAGATCAACAATCTGAAGTGGTGTTACCTGATATTTCTCCAGCACCTGCTCTGCATGAAAATCCTCTATGGTAGTCTTCCCTCTTACAGTTCTTGGAAGGCGGATCATTACTTTCTCAGTGGCAAGCTGTAGTAAATCCCTGTCTCCTGAGAGAATGGTCACATCCATCCCTTTCTTCTCACTTCTACCGGCCAAAGTTCCCAGAATATCATCTGCTTCATAGCCCTCCATAGTAACAATTTTTACACCCATGGCAGTAAGCATTTCCTGGATCAAGGGCACCTGTTCTCTCAGTTCCTCAGGCATGGGTTTACGGGTTCCTTTGTATGCCTCATACATTTTATGACGGAAGGTAGGTGCATGAAGATCAAAGGCCACAGTCAGATACTGTGGCTTTTCCTCCTCCAGAATTCTGAAAAGAATATTCAGAAAGCCATAGACTGCCCCTGTATGCTTTCCTTCAGAATTAGTCAGATCCGGCAGACCGTAAAAAGCCCTGTTTAAAATACTATGTCCGTCGATCAGTAATATTTTTTCACTCATAAGTTCCTCCAATCATACAACAACCTCTTCATTTAGCGATCAGATAATACGAATCATCTGCATCACCACATATACCATAAACGCTGCCAGAGCCACGATCAGTATACACAAAAGGACTCCCACTGAAAAACGGCCTAATTTTTTCTTACGGATATATCGTCTGGATTTCCGGATATCCTGTTCCAGAAGGCTCTTGAAATCCATCACTGATCCGCTGTCATTGTCATCCAGCTGCTGCATGGCCTCATGAACAATGAAATATGTCTCCAATTCATCATAACAGGAAGAACATGTCTGGATATGATCCAAAAATTCCTCCAGCTCCTTCAAAGAAAGTTCATGATTAATATATCCGTTTACCATTCCCTCTGCAGTACGGCAGTTCATAACGTCCCTTCTTTCTGACTGTCCTGTTTTCTCTGTCAACCGGCTAAACTTCATTTCATTGTTCCTATTATAACTGAACCCGGACTGATTTACAAGGAAGAATCCTGATCGCCGGTAAAAGCAGCCCGGTGAAAGACAGGAAAAAGCAGCAGGCTCTCTTCTCCTGCTGCTTTCACTACATAACTTTTTGTCAATATGTCTTCTATTCTTCTGTATTCTCTTTTGTATTCTCTTCTGAATTTTCTTCTGTATTCTCTTGCTTTGCAGCCCCGGTATTCACAGAAGGAAGGGGATCATTCAGGATTTTCATAAACTCTTCCCCTGTAATAGTCTCATGTTCATACAGATATTTTGCAAGCTCATGAAGCTTTCCGATATTGTCCTGCAGAATCTTCAGTGCTTTCTGGTGCTCCATTTTCACCAAATCCACAACCTTCTTGTCCAAAAGCGTCTGTGTTTCAAAGGAACATGCAAGGCTGGAATCTCCTCCCAGATACTGGTTGGTAACATTTTCCATAGCAACCATATCAAAATCCTCACTCATACCATATCTGGTGATCATAGCCCTGGCAATCTTGGTAGCCTGCTCAATATCATTGGAAGCTCCTGTGGTAATGGAATGGAAAATAAGTTCCTCTGCTGCACGGCCGCCTGTAAAGGTTGCAATCTTATTCTCCAGCTCTTCCTTTGTCATAAGATAATGGTCACCGTCATCTACCTGCATGGTATATCCAAGAGCGCCTGAAGTACGCGGAATAATTGTAATCTTATGAACAGGTGCGGATTCTGTCTGTTTTGCAGCAACCAGTGCATGGCCGATTTCATGATAAGCTACAATAAGTTTTTCCTTGTTGGAAAGAACTCTGTTCTTCTTCTGATATCCGGCAATAACTACCTCAATACTCTCCTCAAAATCAGCCTGTGTAGCAAATTTTCTTCCGTCACGAACTGCACGGAGCGCAGCTTCATTTACAATATTGGCAAGTTCTGCGCCGGAAGCTCCTGCTGCAGCCTTGGCAATTTCATCAAAGCGGACAGAATCTGCAATTTTAATCTTCTTGGCATGAACTTTAAGGATATCCTCTCTTCCCTTCAGATCCGGAAGCTCTACCGGAATACGTCTGTCAAAACGGCCAGGTCTGAGAAGAGCCGGATCAAGAGAATCCGGTCTGTTAGTGGCAGCAAGGATCACAACACCCTTGGATCCATCAAAACCGTCCATTTCTGTCAACAGCTGGTTTAATGTCTGCTCACGCTCATCATTACCACCTGTAAATCCTGCACCATCTCGTTTCTTACCAATGGTATCTATCTCGTCAATAAATACAATGCAGGGTGCCTTCTCATTAGCCTGTTTAAACAGATCACGAACCTTGGCTGCTCCCATACCAACAAACATTTCCACAAATTCCGAACCGGAAATAGAGAAAAAAGGAACCTCTGCCTCGCCTGCTACAGCCTTTGCCAGAAGAGTTTTACCTGTTCCCGGAGGGCCTACAAGCAGGGCTCCCTTTGGCATGGACGCACCAATTTCTCTGTATTTCTGAGGATTATGAAGATAATCTACAATCTCCTTTAACAGATCCTTTGCTTCCTCCTCGCCGGCAACATCTGCAAATTTAATACCTGTAGATGATTTTACATATACTTTAGCATTACTCTTTCCAAAGGACATAGCACCTCCCGGTCCTCCGCCCATGGAACTCATCATCTTCTTGCTAAGCCAGCGTCCCAGAAGAATAAAGATAAGGATAGGCAGTACATATCCAGCCAGAATACTCACCCAGATAGATGTCTGCTGAGGTGCAACTGCTTCAAATTTTACGCCTGCATCATGAAGCCTGTCTACCAGCTCCGGGTCATTCACCTTTACTGTCCGGCAATATAACTCCTGTCCATCACTCTCAACTTCATAATAAATATAATTATCCTGAATCTCAACTGCTTTTACGTAATTTTTTTCTACGCCAGTGAGAAAGGTGTTATAATCTGTGGTCTGTACCTTTCTTCCCTCAATTGCAGGAAGAAGCAGTACATTCAGCAGAATTATAATAACCGCTGCAATAATATAATAGACATAAAGCGGTTTTCTGCCTGGCTTTTTATTATCAAGGTTCATTGGCAATTCCTCCATTTGTTATTTTGTAACAAGTACCATATCACTTATTCATGTAATTTTCAATAAAAGGCCGAAAATTTCATGAGAATTTCATAAACTTTTTAGAAATCAGATTCTTTCATTTCTCTGTCATTTTACAGACTTGTACCACAGGCCAGCCTGGGACAAATCCGATTTTTTGAAATTTCCCGTCCGGTTGCAGGAGCTTTTCAGCAGCGAGCAGCTTTCATTTTTATTACACAGGCTCCAGCAGACATAGCTGATCTTATTTTTCTTCAGAAACTGCATCCACTTATTTGCTTCGTTTTTGTCAATTCTGCCATTCCCGGAGCTTTCAGAAATTCCAAATTCACTGACAAAAACCGGCAGTCCCTTCTGAATAGCAGCCTGCACTTTCTGCCTATAGCTGTCACCATGAGTAGCTGTATAAAAATGAAAAGTGTACATAATATTGGAATATCCTTTGATAGGACTGTCTGCTGCCACATCTACATCCTGGGACCAGGTAGGTGTTCCCACCAGAATAATATTTTTCTTATCATATTTACGTATGGTTTTTATAACAGATGAGGCATAGCTTTTGATCATGTTCCAGGATGTACCCCCATTAGGTTCATTGCAGATTTCATAAAAAATATTGTTCTGGTTTTTATATTTCTTTGCCATATATTTAAAAAATGACATTGCCTGCTTTTTATTTTTCACAGGATTTCCGTCGCTTAAAATATGCCAGTCAATGATCACATACATTCCCAGTTCTGTGGCATATTTCACACCATTGTTGATCAGTTTTCTCAGTTCTGCCTGATTTCCTCCGGAACAATAACCATTATATTCTTCCGTATACATTGCCAGCCGGATACAGTTCACCCCCCAGCTATCCCTCAGTGTCTTAAAAGCCGCCTTATTCACATACTGGGGAAACCAGTTGATCCCATGGGTACTGACCCCTTTTAATACCACAGCCCTTCCCTGGGAGTTGACCAGTCTCGTGCCCTTTACACTAAGGCGTCCGTTTTTCTTCACCGGTGTGGAGGCTGCACTCACATTTGCCACAGGCAGCGTTCCCACCAGATAGATACAGCAAAGCATTGCACATAAAATCCGAAGCATCCTTATTGTTTTGTTTTTTTTCATTTTCCCCTCCCTGTTTCCGTTCATCACATTGTCAATGAACTATAAAAGTATCTTATAAAAAAATATCTTATAAAAATATGTAAAATTTTTCTTGCCAATCTGTCAGAATCATGCTATCATAGTAAAGGTTCAAACGCCGGCATGTCGGAATTGGCAGACGAGGCAGACTCAAAATCTGTTGGTGGCAACATCGTGTGGGTTCAAGTCCCACTGCCGGCACTTAAAAACGTTGATTTTAAAGGGTTTATCCATCCCTACGATTCAATGAGTAATCAAACAGGTAATCAAATATTTTTTACATCAATGTTTAACTGAATACACTTATTCCTTGCGACTGATTCTATTATACCATGAATTGCATTGTAGAATAAGTGTTCTTTTCTATTTTTTTGCAATTCATCTCCCACCTATAGAAGCATTCGGCATTCGACATTTGCCAAGTGAATTTTGTATTTTTTGTAAAACTTTCAAAATATAATTTTAATTTTTAGTTTAGTCTAATCTAATGCAAATATGCTATACAATTTCAGTTATTTCAAAAGATTTTCCGTCATTTTTTGAATCAAGTTTCTTCCTATATAACACATTTTTTTTTATCAAGTTGAAAACATCCCCGGTAATGTATAAACGTTTCACTATAGAGATTTAATTCGAACAAATTTGGAAGCGGACAACTGCTGCCATTCATTTAATGGTTGACTTTTAGGGCATCATGGCATATGATAATAACAGCTAATGAATGTAATAGCGTTTTCCATGGAACTAAATTTCTATCGGAAATAAGAAAAAGCTCAGAGGTCGGAACTCTGAGCTTTTTCTATTCCGTTTATGTAAGGTGGCTTATACCTTAGGCTGGCGCCGCTTATTCGTCCCCTTCCAACCATTTGCAGATAAAGTAGCTAACAATACCTGCCAGTACAGAGACAATGAATGTAATAATAGTTTCCACGGTGTTTCACTTCCCCTCTACCGGAAAGGTTCGCGGCTCTTATATATTATCACATCTTGTAAGGTCGTACAATCTGTTCTATTATGTAAAACTCGACAAATTACTGTTACAGTCTTAGCGGACTTTATTTTTTCAGTGAGTATATAAGTATACCACATACAGAGAACATCGGAAATAATAAGCCCTTTCTAGAGTGTGTTCAAAAAATGCTCTAAAGCATCTCCTCCATATTTATTTCACATGTGATATAATCCACACCCCAGGTTTCAAATAAATCTGCAATTTTCCGGTCTTTGCAAAGCCATACTGCAACCCCTACTCCCATCTGATGTGCTTTGGGAATATCTTCTTTTTTCACAAAGTTATACATGGTACTTACATCCCAGTTATACTGTGAGCATCGGCGAATGATGCTGTCTGTGATCGGCTCCTTGATCACCCATTGCATTTTATACGGAATTCCCAGTTGTCTCAATGTGATCAGATAACTGTCCCTCAGGGAAATGATCAACGGCTGCTTTTTAGATATAGATAAAAGCTGTTTAAATTGTTTCATCCCATTGGCACTGGGAATCTGCTTGATCTCAATCACAGGTGTCATATTATAGGTATTACAGCAGTCAATATACTGCTTCAGCGTTGGAACCACATTGTTGGGAAACATAGCCGCATTTCTGCCATAAATGATCGGATACTGGCAAAGTTCTGCATATGTCATATCCAGAATATTTTTATCCACACCGCACATTCGTTTCAAGGATGTATCATGGAAAACCACAAGTACACCATCCTTTGTCTCATACACATCCGTTTCCACATAACGGGCTCCATTTTTTCCTGCAATTTCAAAAGCAGGAAGAGTATTCTCAGGAGCACTGGTGGGATCTCCTCTGTGATAGATATATCCGGTATCCGTTCCCTGAGTAATGTCTGTTTCCTTATCTGCCTCCGCTACATATACCTCCACATTCTTCTGAATTGTCCCGTCAGCACCAGCAGCAGTCACTGTAATATTGGCCCTTCCCGCAGATTTACCGATAATCTGCCCCTTATTATCCACAGATGCTACTGTACTGTCGTCGGAAGAATATTTGATTGCAGATAAAACTCCATTTGTAGGAACTGCCTTTACCTCCAGCTGGCTTTTCTCCCCTGTTTCCAGAGAAAGCTGTTTTTTAATGCTGATATCCCTGGCAGCCTTTCCAATTACTACTACGATTTTGGAAACGTATTTGCTGGCACCATAGGAACAACAGGTAATCGTTACTTTTCCTTCTTTAAATGGGACCACTTTTCCATCAGCTGTCACATTTGCAACGTCATAATCAGAAGACGTATATGTAATTCCTTTTCCAAGCTTTTCCGGTTTCAGTGTCAGATCTGAATCTCTGGTGATTTTCACCTGTCCCCGGTAATTCTTAAAGGGTACTGTCTGTATTTTATTATATACATACACCATACAGCTTACAGTTTTTTTGTTCTTTTTAGCAGTGACCCTGGCATATCCAGTCTTTTTCCCCTTTACAATACCGCTCACAACAGACACACATTCCGGTTTATTGCTGCTCCATTTAAATCCGGATGGTTTCAGCTTTACATTATCACAGTAAATATCCATTGCTTTGGACTTTCCTGCTTTGATCTCTATCGTCCCATAAGGCACATAATATTCTTCTGCTGCCTGTACCTGACAACATGGTTTTCCCACCAATCCCACCAAAAATAATCCAAACAGGATTAAAATTCCGGATAATTTCCGTTTCAACTTCATATTTCTCGCTCCAGATTCCATATTAATCATGCAGTTTTCACTGTCTTCTCCATAAAAGCGTAAGAAAACCGGTCTGCAGTTCCTTCCAGGCAGACCGGTATATCCTTATTTTCATAAACTCTCATATAACTGTCTAATTTCCCGATTCCCGGACTTCCAAACAGCTCCAAATCCTTTCAGACTTATTTCATATCTTCCAGCAATTTTTCATAAATCGGAAAACAGTCAAATGTTGCAAAATAATCCTTTGGTGTCTCAGCACGGCGGATCATTTCAAAGCTTCCATCCTCATGAAGAAGAATCTCAGCAGATTTCAGCTTACCATTATAATTGTATCCCATTGCAAAGCCATGAGCACCTGTATCATGGATCACCAGCAAATCTCCCATATCAACCTTGGGCAGATAACGGTCGATGGCAAATTTATCATTATTTTCGCAAAGAGAACCTGTGATATCATACATATGATCACACGGCTGATCTTCTTTGCCCATTACTGTAATGTGATGATAAGCACCATACATTGCCGGCCGCATCAGGTTTACAGCGCAGGCATCCACTCCGATATACTCCTTGTGAGTATGTTTCTCATGAATTGCCTTCGTTACCAGACAGCCATAAGGTCCCATCATAAAACGTCCCATCTCTGTATAGATTGCCACATCTCCCATTCCTGCCGGAACCAGAACTTCCTCATAAACCTTGCGGACACCCTCGCCGATCTCACGGATATCATTTGGTGTCTGATCCGGTCTGTAAGGGATTCCCACACCACCGGAAAGATTGATAAACTTCACATGAGCGCCTGTTTCCTTCTGCAGATCAACTGCCAGCTTAAACAATTCTCTGGCAAGCATAGGATAATACTCGTTAGTCACTGTATTACTTGCAAGGAAAGAATGAATACCAAATTCCTCTGCTCCCTTAGCTTTCAGAATCTTAAATGCCTCAAAAATCTGCTCTGTGGTCATACCATATTTGGCATCTCCCGGATTGTCCATAATATCATTGCTGATCTTGAATAATCCGCCCGGATTATAACGACAGCTGATCACTTTGGGAATATATCCCACTGCTTTCTCCACACTCTCAATGTGAGTAATATCATCCAGATTAATAATTCCGCCAATCTCATTGGCATATTTGAATTCTTCATCCGGAGTATCATTAGAAGAAAACATTACATCTCCCTCTTTACAGCCAATGGCCTTGGACATCATAAGCTCAGTCATAGACGAGCAGTCACAGCCACAGCCATACTCCTGGAGAATCCGGATCAGAAAAGGATTAGGTGTAGCCTTTACTGCAAAATATTCTTTGAAGCCTTTATTCCATGCAAATGCTTCTTTCACTGCTTTGGCATTCTCGCGGATTCCCTTCTCATCATAGAGATGAAAAGGTGTTGGAAACTGTGATGTAATCTCTTGAAGTTTTTCCAGAGTAACGAATGGTACTTTTTTCATAATAATTTTCTCTCCTCTTATGCCCTATTTCTTGTGTATATGTGTATATAAATGATCCTGACAGTATTCATAATTTCCGTTACACTTGGAACAGAAACGGAATTCCAGATTAGGATCATCCTTTTCCGTACGTCCACAGACAGCGCATTTATGCTTGGTAACCCCATTGCTGTTTCCAGGGAAAGGCACTGTTTTACTTCCGCCGTTCACTGCACGCTTGAACTCATTCTTTCTGTGGATTTCCTTGGGATTGTAACGATTGAAATCCCTGCTTCCCAGGAAAAAGATCACAAAATTCAGCAATGATGCAATGATCGGAAGTGCCATAAACCACGCTCCATTCATAAAATATCTGGCAACATCATAGATTACAATCGCAGCATAGACAATTGACATCCACTTCATCTTAATCGGTATTACAAACATAAGTAACACTGTCATGTCAGGATATGTCAATGAATATGCCAGAAAAATAGATAAGCTGATATAATATGTGGAAAAAATAATTCCTCCCAGCCCATCTAATACGCCTCCCATTACAAAATGAAGGATAAATGCAGCGATCACAGTAAAAATCATTCCTGATAATATATATAAGGTAAATTTAAATTTTCCCCAGGTATGCTCCAGAGAAGCACTGATCGGATAATAAAAAAATAAAATCGCGATCACAAACCAAAGAGGTGATGATGTACTTGGCGGATATACGATCCAGGTGATCAACCTCCATACCTGTCCCTGAAGTATCTTCGTAACATTCAGGCTCAGCATTGACAGTGCACCGGGATTAATATACATCAGTGCATATCCCAGCACATAGCTGATGATAATATACATCGTCAGATTCTCAATTCCATACCTTCCATATTTTCGTTCCAGTTTGTCAATAAATCTCATAACTCTCCTTTACTATCCGGGAAATCTGCCACAGTCAGCATCTCTCCACAACCAGTTTCTCTCATCAGAAAAATTTCTTCTTGGACAGAAATATCGCTGCAATGATACTTGCTACTACTGAAAGAATGATCACTATGAGAAATCCCCAGGGTGTCCTGGAAAAGGGCATTCCCACAGCACTGAGGTTCATACCGTAGGCACTGAATACAATAGTCGGAATACTCATGACAATGGTAATTACAGCCAGAACCTTCATGACAATATTCAGGTTATTTGAAATAACCGAAGCAAAGGTTCCCATCATGCTGCTTAAGATTCCGCTATAAATATTGGCCATCTCAATTGCCTGCTTGTTCTCAATAATAACATCCTCCAGAAGTTCTGTATCTTCTGGATATTTCTTAATACTTTCAACCTTCAGCAATTTCTCCAGTACCATTTCATTTGATCTCAGAGAGGTTGTAAAGTATACCAGTGATTTTTCCAGTTCCAGAAGCTCCATCAGCTCCTGATTCCTGGTGGACAGATGAAGCTTTTCCTCAATCTGCTCGCTTTTTTTATCTATAATACGCAGATATCTCAGATACATGCTGGCATTACGGTACAGAATCTGTAAAATAAACCTTGTCTTCATATATGTGAAGAAATTCCGTACCCTGCCCTCCATAAATCTGGTCAGAACCTGTGTATCCTCCAGACAAACAGTAAAAATCATCTTCTGCGTGACGATGATACCAAGAGGAATGGTCACATACCAGTCCTTCTCATTCCGCTCCTCAATGGTCGGCACATCTGCAAGGATCAATGTATAATTATCCTCTACCTCGATACGGGAGCGTTCCTCTTCATCCAACGGAGCGCGCAAATCGTCTACCTCTATCCCAAACTGTTCAGAAATCTCAAATATCTCTGTTGCTGTAGGATTTGTCAATGCAATCCAACATCCCTCCTGAGGTTCCTGGATCTCATGGATGGAGCCATCGATTGTCTTAAAAATCCTTACCACGATTCACACTTCCCTTCTTTTTCTATTACTGCTGTAAGAGTTTACACAGCAGTCTATCTTTCCCCTCATCAGACAGCTTACCCAAAGCTGCCAAAAACACACCATACATTATAATTTGAACATTAATTTTTGTCAATTCCAATGGTTCCGGTTTACAAAACTTTTACACTTCGCTATAATAAAGTCATATATATTCCACATTCATATATATATCACACAAAAATGGCAGTACGAAAGGATACAAAATATATGAGCCAGTCATCATTTGGAAATAAATTTAAAGTAACCACCTGGGGGGAATCCCACGGAAAAGCCCTTGGAGCTGTAGTAGACGGATGTCCTGCCGGCCTCTCTCTCTGTGAAGACGATATCCAGATTTTCCTTGACCGAAGAAAACCTGGTCAGAGCCGTTATACCACTGCCCGCAAAGAGGGAGACCTGGTCGAGATCCTTTCCGGCGTTTTTGAAGGTAAAACTACCGGTACCCCAATTTCTCTGATGGTAAGAAACACTGACCAGCGCTCCAGAGACTACGGAAATATTGCATACTCCTACCGTCCGGGACATGCAGACTATACTTTTGACCAGAAATACGGTTTCCGGGATTACCGCGGAGGCGGACGTTCTTCAGGGAGGGAAACTATCGGAAGAGTTGCAGCAGGTGCCATTGCCTCTAAAATATTAGGTGAGCTTGGCATTTCCATCTGCACCTATACCAAATCTATCGGACCTGTCAAAATTTCTTCTTTTGACAAAGAAGAAATCAACCAGAATGCATTTTACATGCCGGATGCCCAGGCAGCAGCAAAAGCCGGTGAGTATCTGGAAGAATGTATGAAAAACCAGGACAGTGCCGGCGGTGTGATCGAATGCCGCATTACCGGAACACCGGCCGGACTTGGCGAACCTGTTTTTGACAAACTCAGTGCTCTTCTCTCCCACGCCCTGATGTCCATCGGCGCAGTCAAGGCTGTTGAAATCGGTGATGGCATTGCAGTGACTTCCTTAAACGGTTCCACTGACAATGATGGATTCACAATCAAAGATGGTGAAATTGTCAAAACCTCTAACCACGCAGGGGGAATCATGGGCGGAATCAGCGACGGCAGTGAGATTATACTCCGCGCCCATATTAAGCCAACTCCATCCATCAGTCAGCCCCAGCAGACTGTGACCAAAGATAAGGAAACTCTTTCTCTTGAAATCCACGGCCGCCATGATCCGGTCATTGTTCCAAGAGCTGTAGTTGTAGTAGAATCCATGGCAGCAATTACACTAGCAGATGCACTCTTTGTCAATATGAGCTCCCAGATGGACAGGGTTCGGGATTTTTATCGGAAATAATTTCAAATAATCCACACAAAAATACCTTCACCTGAATTCTGAGCTGATCTCAGTTTCAAATGAAGGTATTTTATTATCTGTCTATGTTGCTGATTCTATGTAACGAATCTGTTATTCTTCCGGCACCGGCCAGATTCTGATACAGTTTGGTTCTGTAATCTTAATCGGCTTGCCGTTCATCACAATAATATTCTTCTCATAATCCACTGTAAAAGTAGTCAGTGTATTACTTACATGATTAGCCAGCACCAGATGCTTATCATCCGGTAAAAGCACCAGATCTTTCGGATATTCACCACTGATCGGAAGTGTAAACTTCCTTGTCAGCATACCAGTCTCCTCATCACGCTCAAACATGGAAACTGTATCCTCACCTGCTGTTGTACAGAAAAGATGCTTGCCATCATTTGCAAGAGAAAGACCGGACGCTGCATTATGTGTATCATGAACATCCTTCTTCGCACTTGTCTCAATCGTCTGGATCAGTTCAAACGTCGGAACCTTACCGCTTCCATCATATTTGTAAGCCCTGATCTCATTACTGAGTTCAAAGAGAATATAAGCAAACTTACCATCATCGCTAAAACGAATGATACGCGGGCCGCTCTCTCTCGGACATCTCAGGATGTCTACCAGTTCCAGCTTATTGCGCAATTTGTTGACACGGTAAATCTTCACCTGATCGATTCCGTTATCTACTGCACAGAGATATTTATTATCCGGAGTCGGACGAACACAGTTCACATGGGGACGGAAGTTACGCTCTGCAACACTTCCGAGTCCTGTATGGAATACGCCATCCATCAGGCTTCCAAGTCTGCCGTCCTTATGAGTATGTACAACAGTCACCTTACCGTCATGATATCCGGCAACATAAAGATACTTACCGTCAACATCTGTAGAAAGGAAACAGCCTCTCATTCCATCAATATTTACACTGTTGATACGTGACAGATCACCATTTTTATCACGTTCAAATACTGCAACACCCTCATCCTCGATAGAATAAAGATATTTACCATTCTTTGAAACAGCCATGTGGGAGGCATTACTTACTTCAACACTGCTGCGTTCTGTAAGAGTGCCATTCTCAACATCAACATCATAAACATGGATTCCCTGTCTGGAAGCGCCATGCGTATAAGTTCCCACATAAGCTACATATTTCTTTTCACTCATAATGCTTTTTTCCTCCTGCTGTCCTGAAGTTTATTTATCATCGCTCACTCTGTTCCCGTCTGCTGCCAGTGAGCAATGATGTTTTCGTCCCGATATTGCCGGACGATGTCATACGATAGGAAAATTATAGCACATTTTCCCAGTCAGAACAAGATTACGGGAACGTGATTATGTATTTTTTCCAGTTCATGGGGTACTGTTCACTTCGTTCTCAGGAACACCCTTCGCTACACAGTTCTACACCGGATAAGCGCTCTGCTGTTTATTTAGTAAAATAATTTCTGACAGCCTCCAGTGTCTGGTCTATGATCTCATCTGTATGGGCAACAGATAAAAACATTGCCTCAAACTGTGACGGAGCCATATGGATTCCCTGTGCAAGCATTCCCTTGAAATATTCAGAGAAGGCTTTTGTATCTGAGGATTTGGCTGAGGTATAATCCACAACCTCCTGCTCTGTAAAGAACAGGCTTCCCAGGGAAGATACGTGATTGATATGGTAAGGCAGATTTTTCTCTGCCAGGATTTTCTCCATGCCGCCATAGAGACGTTTTCCTTTTTCTTCCAGATCTTTATAGATTTCCTGGTGCTCATAGAGGTATTTTAACTGTGTCAGTCCTGCTGCCATTGCAATAGGATTTCCGCTTAAGGTACCGGCCTGATAAACCTTTCCAACAGGAGAAACCAATTCCATGATTTCTCTGCGTCCGCCATATGCACCCACCGGCATACCTGCGCCGATGATCTTACCATAGGTAACCAGATCAGGGGTCACGCCAAAATATTCTGCAGCACCGCCAAAAGCCAGACGGAAACCTGTAATAACTTCATCGAAGATCAGAAGGGCGCCGTACTCATCGCAGAGCTTTCTCAGACCTTCCAGGAATCCCTTTTTTGGAGGAACCACACCCATGTTGGCGCCTACAGCTTCCACGATAACAGCAGCAGTCTGCCCGTCAGCCTGCTCCATCAGTGCACGTACACTGTCCAGATCATTATAAACGGCAGTCATAGTATCCTCTGTGCATCCCTTAGGCACACCGGCACTGTCCGGAACACCGCTTGTCATCACACCGGAGCCTGCGCTTACCAGCATGGCATCACTGTGTCCATGATAGCATCCTGCAAATTTAATAATCTTATTCTTTCCTGTAAATCCTCTGGCAACACGGACTGCACTCATAACAGCCTCTGTACCGGAATTTACCATACGCACCATATCCACATGTGGAATATGGTCACAGATGAATTCAGCCATCTCCACTTCGATTGCAGTTGCACATCCGAAGCTGAGGCCCTTTTCACATGCCTTCAGTACACTTTCTTTTACTTCCGGAAAATTATGTCCCAGGATCATAGGTCCCCAGGAATCGATATAATCCACATATTCTTTTCCATCAACATCATAAATATAGCAGCCATCTGCGCGGTCAATAAATCTTGGTGCCATACCGATTGCACCGTAGGCACGAACCGGGCTGTTTACTCCTCCCGGAATCACCTTCACCGCTCTGTCAAATAATTCTTCTGAAGTTCCCATTAGCCGATTCTCCCTTCATCCATACACTTGGCAAGTTCTTTTGCATAATAAGTCAGATAAATCTGTGCACCTGCACGATAAGCACTTACAGCCATCTCGCACATGATACGTTCCTCATCGATCCAGTCCATCTTTGCAGCGGCTTTTACCATTGCATATTCACCACTTACACTGTACGCTGCAACCGGCACATTCACTGCCTTGGATACTTCTGAAACCATATCCAGATAAGACATTGCAGGTTTTACCATAATGATATCTGCGCCTTCTTCTACGTCAGTCAGAGCCTCTTTCATTCCCTCTCTTCTGTTGTGGAAATCCATCTGATAGCTCTTTCTGTCACCAAAGGATGGGGCTGATCCTGCTGCATCACGGAATGGTCCGTAGAAAGCAGACGCATATTTTACTGCATATGACATGATCGGTGCTTCATAATGTCCGTTTGCATCAAGAGCTTCGCGGATTGCACGAACACGTCCGTCCATCATGTCAGACGGTGCTACCATGTCTGCACCGGCCTCTATATGAGAAACGGCAGTCTTGGCAAGTAATTCCAATGTTGCATCATTGTCTACATCATGACCGCAGAGTACTCCGCAGTGACCATGGGAAGTATACTCGCACATACATACATCAGTGATATAGTACATATCCGGGAACTGTTTTTTTGCTTCTCTTAAAGCTTTCTGTACGATTCCGTTCGGATCATATGCACCGCTTCCCACTTCATCTTTGTGATCTGGAATCCCAAACAGCATAACACTGTTTACACCTGCCTTCTGCAGGCGTTCCAGTTCAAAAGGAAGACGGTCTACGCTGTAGCGGAACTGTCTTTCCATAGAAGGGATCTCTTCTTCAATCCCTGTTCCCTCTTTTACAAATAAGGGATAGATAAGGGAAGACTTGTCCATTCTTGTCTCTCTTACCATTTTTCTTAAATTTTCACTGCCTCTTAATCTTCTTGGTCTCTGAATTAAGTCCATGTCTTTTTACTCCTTTTATCAACAATTCTCATAACTGTTCCGTTTTTTGCAGAATAGTTATCAGTTTTCCTGTTTCATCTCTTCCACAAGCTCTATGAGACTTTCGATGGTAGCCTTCTTTGCCATGCGGGTCTGCATACCATAAGCATCTGCTGCAGCTTTGGTCTGTTTTCCGATACAGGCAGCTTTTACCTTCGTATAGTCCAGTCCCTTTGTGCCTTCCACAAAGCCCCTTACAGTGGATGCACTGGTAAATACTACACAGTCCACACTTCCTGTCTCCAGCTCTTTCTTCTCATCGATCAGCCTGCTCTTTTCATAACAGGTTGTGTAAGTAGCAATGTCATCTACCTTCGCACCTGTCTGCTCCAGCAGTTCTGTCAGCTTTTTATTTCCGGCTTCAGCTCTTGGGATCAGGATTTTTTCATTTCCCTGAAGTTCTTTTGCAAGCTCTGCTCCAAGAGTATCTCCGTCATACACACCTGGCACAAAATCAGCCAGCAGGTGATGCTCTTTCAGCTTTTTCTTCGTTCCTTCACCGATCACTGCGATCTTCGCCTGTCCCAGGCTGCGCACATCCATCTCTTTTCTGTCCATCTCGTCAAAAAAGATCTCCACACCTGCAGGACTTGTAAAAATGATCCACTGATAAATATCCAGTTTTTCAAATGCCTCATACAGTCTGCTGTTATCCTCCACAGGTACTGTACAGATAGACGGCAGCTCCAGAACCTCGGCACCTTTCTGACGGAGAAGATCTGCTGTCTTTGAAATATGCTGTCTTGGTCTTGTGACCAGAACCTTCCAGCCTGCCAGAGGAAGCTTCTCATACCAGGAAAATTTATCAGCCAGGGAGCAAACCTTACCCACAACAATAATGGCAGGTGTCTCTATCCCCTGTCTGTCCACCTCTTCCTTGAGGGTACCTACAGTAGCAACCACCCGCTTCTGTCCTGCTGTTGTTCCTTTCTGAAGAACTGCTGCCGGCATATCCGGATCCATACCGCCTGCAAGAAGACCTTTACAGATATCCTCCAGTGCTGCAATTCCCATGAGAAATACCAATGTTCCCTTTGTCCGGGTCAGTGCATTAAAATCTATATCATACTCCTGTCCTGCACGTTTATGTCCTGTAATAATATGTAAGGACGAACAGAAATCCCTGTGTGTCACAGGAATCCCATTGTAAGCAGGAACAGAGATGGGAGATGTCACTCCGGGTATGATCTCATAAGGGATCCCATTCTCAGAAAGGAGCTCCAATTCCTCCCCGCCTCTTCCAAAGAGAAAGGGATCTCCACCTTTAAGTCTTACTACTTTATTTCCTTTTTTGGCTTCTTCCAGAAGAACTTTATTAATGTCCTCCTGCACCATTGTATGGTGATTTGCTCTTTTGCCTACATTAATCAGTCTGGCATGCTCCGGGATCTTTGCCAGAACCCCTTCGCCTACCAGACTGTCATATACTACCACATCTGCCTGCTGCAGAACCGCTGCGCCCTTTAATGTAAAAAGCCCGATATCACCCGGTCCCGCACCAACCAGCCAAACCTTGCCAGCTGCCATGTTTCTTCTCCTTTTTGCATCACAAGAATTTTCTTTTTATAAATTTTTTATCTTCCCTCACAGTCAGATTTCAATTGCTTTGCAAGAACTGTTCCAAGCTTCTCTCCATCCTCTGCTGCACCTCTGATCTGACCTGTAAGCCACTTTCCTGTAGCTTCACTGTAATATAAACCGCGGATAAAGATCTCATCTCCGTCCACCTCTGCAAATGCAGCTACAGGCGAAGAACATCCTCCATCCAGATATTTTACATATGCGCGCTCTGCAGTTCCTGCAATCCAGGCATCCCTGTCACAGTATCCGTCCAGATACCCATAATCCTCACCTTTGCGTCCCTGCACAGCCAGAATCCCCTGACCTGCTGAAGGAATCATCTCATCCGGTGTAAAATATCTGCTGATCCTGTTTTCCAGCCCCAGTCGTTTCAGACCTGCCGCTGCCAGGATCAGTCCGGAATACTCTCCTTCATCCAGCTTGCGAAGCCTTGTCTGCAGATTTCCACGGATACTCTTTACCTCCATCTCAGGATACAGCTTCTTTAACTGAAGAGTTCTCCTTAAGCTGGAACATCCCAGAGGTTTATCCGGATCCAGCTCCGCCACTCCCTCAGGAAGCACCAGTACATCTCTTGGATCCTCACGCTTTGAAAAGGCCAGAAGGGGAAGCTCTTTTGGAACCTCCATAGGCATATCCTTAAGACTATGTACAGACAGATTGCTTTTACCATCCAGCAATGCCCTGTCCAGTTCTTTTACAAACAGTCCTTTTCCGCCCACCTTATCCAGGGTACGGTCCAGAATAATATCTCCTGTTGTTTTCATAGTCAGGATATTTACTGTTATTTCAGAGCCGGCATTTTCTTCACGGTTTTTCTGCTCTATGTAGCTTTTTACCATCTCACTCTGGAGAACTGCCAGCTTACTCTCTCTACTTCCAATGATCACCTCAGTCATCATTTCCCTCCTCATTCTCATCTTCCTGCGCAACCCTCTCCAGGGCATTCTGGATTTCTTCTCTTATCCTGCGCGCTTTTTTATGGTCCAGACCGCTGGCTGTGATTCCCACCACCAGTCCCTCTTCCATATAAATTCCCGGGAAATAAAAATCGCACTGCTCCCTGTCACTGGCTACATTAACATAAACGCCTTCCTGCCTGCAGATCCTATGGATCTCATCATTTAACTTTCTGTCATTGGTAGCTGCGATCACCATATATGCCATCGCAAAGTCTGTACGCTTCACCGGACGTGTGATCAGCTCTACATAACCGGCTTTGCTAAGCTCCATCATCTCCATGGTGACCTTCGGAGCAATGACTCTGATATTTCTGGTGAATGATAAAAGGGTTTTCACTCGACGGGTTGCAATGTTTCCGCCGCCTACAACCACGATATTCTTATCTGATAAATCTATAAACATTGGAAAATACGGCTTATTCTTCATATATTTTCTCCAGTCCTGCCACACACTCAAGGAAAATCTCCTGATTCAGACTGTCACGCAGACCAAAGATCAGTTTATTTACTACTTTTCCTGCTGCCGTATCCACTGCATGGACCAGATTCTGCCTGTCATCCTCTTCCATAGGTGTTTTCTTTAATATCTTTGCAATCCTTAAATTCAGGTCATTGACTGCCTCATCTTTAATATCCTGAATTCTCGGGATCAGGTCTCTTCCATCCAGCCATTGGAAAAATTCATCCATCTGCTCTCTTACGATCGCACCTGCTGCCTCCAGATTTTCCTGAAGTTCTGCAGGAACTTCCTCTATACGAAAGCTGTCCATATCATAAAGTGTGATTCCCTGGATCTTTCCAACAGCTGGCTCTATATCTCTGGGAACTGCCAGATCGATCAGAATCAGATCATCCTTTGTCCGGATTCCCTGGAATAATTCTTCTTTTAATGTAAAATTGGGGCTCGCAGTTGCGCTTACTACAAGGTCACACTTTGGCATATACTCCATTCTGTCACCGTAATTAATACGCTTGCAGCCCAGCGGAATATTCACAACTCCGCTTCTGTACTGACGGATGGTCACTGTCACATCTGCCCCTGCCTCCTGCAAAGCCTGAGCAGCCACCTTACCCATCTCACCGTTACCGATGACCATACAGGTCTTATCCCTGAGAGAATACCCCTTCTCTGCCAGAAATCCAATGGCCTGATGGATCACTGACGGATTTCCATGGGAAAAAGGAACCTCTGTCTTAATCCTCTTTCCTGCTGTGGCAGCCATTCTGAACAGAACCTCCAAAACACCATCTGCCGCAAAATTCTCTCTTGCCAGATTCAGGGCATCCTTCACCTGTGTAAGGATCTGATCCTCCCCTATGATCTGTGATTTCAGACCACTGGTAAGATAAAAAAGATGCTCAACTGCCTCCTGATCCTTACGCTCTACAAAATATTGTCTGTAAGAATCCTCAGTAATTCCCTTTATCCTGCAGAGGCAGTCATAAAGACAGACATCCACCTCATCATCCACACTTGCCCAGACCTCCAGGCGGTTACAGGTGGACAGGATCACACATCCATATATTCCATTTTGATTTTTTATTTTTTCCATTGCTTCACCGGCATTTTTCTTTGTAAATGCAAATTTCGCACGAATATCCACCGGTGCCATATTATGGTCAATTCCAATCATGGAAATACTCATAACTCTAACTCTCCTTCGTATTTCGCCATTCATCAGAAATATCATAATCATTTCCTGTTAAGATGTCAATTGCAAACGCAGAAAAAGCCTGTTCTTTAAAGGATAACGTAACGAGATACAAAAAATGTGAACCAGAGACAAATTGTCAAGGACTTTTTCATCAAATTCACAAAAACCCCACAAAAAAGGTGCCAGAAGCACCGTATGGCTCCTGACACCTCGTTTGATAGATTACATTTTTCCGTTCAGCAGGTCTTTGCAGAGATACGCATAGTCTGGCAGTTGGTTGATATATGGCTCCCAGCGCCGCTTGATTTCGGCCAATTCCAGCGGATTGGCTGCTTCCAGTGCGTGATCGTTGCCCGTCATATATAGAACATCCGTAGCTACATCGTCCAAACACCTGTAACAGAGATCGGCGGCAGATTCGATTCTGATACCGGTATCCACATAGACTGGATTTACGCCAATCGCCAGCCAGACATAGCCTACCTTGTCCGACCAGAGCAGTTCAAAATCAGGGCTTTGCCGCAGATGTTCCGCAAAGACCTCCTTTACTCGCTCAATTTCATGTTTCTCTTTTTCTGTGTAAAGCATTTTCGTGTCCTCCTTGCCAAAAATTTTGGTGCGTACCATCATCAGTTTAGCACAAGACGGCTTCGTTTATCAGTCTGTCACATCTGCTGAATTTCATTTTTGAGTATACGCTTGATTTTATCGCTCATGGTTTCTGTGCTGGTATTGCTGAAATGGACATGAACCTTGTAGGTCGTCTTGCCGATTTTCTTTACCATCGCCGCCGTGTTTTCCGGCGCTCTGGACGCAGTAGCGGCGTCTGCCACCTGCATAGTACGGGGTTCTTTGTTCATGGCGATCCTTTCTCCGAACGGGTCTGTGCCGCCCGGTAAAAAATCAATCGTGCTTACTGTTTACAATGTCTTTTGCTGCCTGTCGGCTAGCACTGGCATTTTCTTCCCGGAAATTCTTCCCGTCAAAGAGGATCGGCGCACACCGTTCCAAAATACGGTCATAGATACGGGCGTGGGCCAGATCAGGCGGGTTTTTCAGCTCGGACAGTTTCAAGTTTGTTGTGATAATCATGGGCCTGCGGCTGCGGTAGCGGCTGTCGATGACAAAAAACATCTGCTCCATAGCATATTCGGTACTGCGCTCTACACCCAGATCGTCATTGATAAGCAGGTCGTACTCGTCAAAGCTGGCGATAAAGTCGGCCTTGTCCTCGGAAAACATCCCGGTCAGGCGGTTCAGAATGGTGGGGAAGTTCGTCATCAGCACCGGCACATCCCGGTCAAGCAGGGCGTTGGCGATACAACCGGCGAAAAAGGACTTGCCGGTTCCCACATCCCCAAACAGCAGCAGGCCAGTATTGTTCTTGTAAGCCTCCTTCCAGTTCTCCACATAGGCGCAGGCCTTGTCCATCAGGGGATTTTGGCCGTTGTCGTTGGCAAAGGTGTAGTCGTACAGATAGCGGTCTTGCAGGCCCTGGGCCTTCTGGCGCTTGATACGCTCCATGCGGCGCTGCCGTTCCTCGGCGGCCTTGCGCTGTTCCTCGGCCTCCCGCTGGCACTGGCAGATACAGCGGGGCATGAAGTAGCCCGGTTTTCCAAAGCATGGCACAACGGTCTGCCTCTGGCCGCCGCACTTCTTACAGTGAATGAGGCCGTCTGCCGGGTCTATGTACTCGTCCCCGGCCAGTTCCACACTGGCGGGTGATGGTGGCAATCATCTGCGCCGTGTAGGGGATATTCTCGTCAAGCTGGAGCCGCCCGCCGTGTTTCAGGGATTTCAGATATAGCTTGAGCAGGATATTGGAGTACAGAACACCGTCCTGCATACTTTCCAGCAGTACGATGGAGTCATCGTCAAAATAGTTCTCTTTGAGTTTCAGGTAGTAATATTTTCGGTTGTCTGACATAGGGTTCCTCCTTGGGGGTTCTCTGGGGATTCTATACGCATTTTAAGGCCGTTTTAGGGGTCGGAGGATAAATCTATCAGCCTGTCTTTGACACCCTCGAAAAAATCCTTGATTTACAAGGGTTTTTCAGCCCCTAAAGCGTGACATTTCTCCCGTTGTTTCCGCTTGCGCTTTGCGGCGTTGATCCGCTTCATGCGTGCGGCACATTCCGGGCAGTATTTGGCCCGGTTGGAACCGGGGGTAAACAGCGCCCCACATACAGCGCATTTCTTCGCATTCAGCCGGTGGAACAGCGCCGTTTCCAGTTCCTTATCCTGCGGCAATACCGCCGCCCGAAACCACCTGTACAACAGGGAGTAGGAAATAGACTGGACACAGACACATTCCTCCCCATCGTCCAGGGCGATACAGTTTCCGTCGATGTAGTTACAGCACTCATGCACCAGCCTCCGCACTCTGCGGTACTGGCAGTAATCCATGACGGGGATAGGTTCAGACTTATTGTTCTTCATAAATGATTTCTTTCATAAAGCCGGTAACCTCCTTAAATGAATTTATTGTTAAATATTCGTGCAAAGTATTGTTTTCTTCGTGCAAATGGCATATACTATAATTGCCAGCAGAAAGGGGTTGATCGTATGGCTGGAAATACCACAAACATCAGTATCCGCATGGACGCAGATTTGAAAGCGCAAGCGGACGCACTGTTTACTGAACTTGGCATGAACCTGACTACGGCGTTTAACATCTTTGTGCGCCAGTCGCTTCGTGAAGGCGGCATTCCCTTTGAAGTAAGGCTGGAACAGCCGAACAAAGAAACGGTTGCTGCCATGCTGGAAGCGGAAAGGATTGCAAAAGACCCGTCTGTAAAGGGCTACAATGACCTTGACGAGTTGTTTGCTGACCTGAAAAGATGAAAGAAACCAAATATACCGTCAAGTACACGACCAGTTTCAAAAAGGACTACAAACGAGCCATAAAGCGTGGCTTGAAGATTGAGCTGCTGGAGCAGGTCGTAGCATTGCTGGCAATGGGCGAACCGCTGCCGGATAAGAACCGTGACCATGACCTATCCGGCGATTGGGCAGGTCATCGGGAATGTCATATTCTCCCGGACTGGCTGCTCGTCTACCGCATAGAAGATGATGTACTGGTGCTGACGCTAGCCCGCACCGGCACACACAGCGACTTGTTCGGCAAATAAACAGTCTGCCGCCGTATGGGGAAACCTGTACGGCGGTTTTTCTGTGTGCAAAAGTATGTCGTGAAACGCGGTAGCCCTTACCGCTCCGGCTCCCGGTCGTGAGACTTGTCCCGTTCCTGTCTGGACAGCTGCTCGGCGGTTTTGCGGAGCCGTTCCACTGCTTTCAAATCTTCCCGCATGGATTTCATGGCAAGCGTGTCCGTCTGCTTTCCGGCGGTCAGCTGGTCGATTTCCCGCTGCCATGCCTTCGGGGTGATTGCTTTACCGCTATCTTTCAATTCTTTCAGATAGCGGGCCGCTGCGTCATACAGGATCAGTTCCCGGCTGTGGCGCTGCTCAAACTGTTCCCGCTTTTCCGGCTTTACTTTGGCAAGCTGCTTGTGGATGGACTTGTACTGGTTGTACTGTTCCCACATCTCCCCGCGTTCGGTAAGAATGGCGATCCGGCGCTCGGCCTTGACGATCTTTCCGCGCAGGTCATAGTAACGGCTGTTCATATCAGCGATTTTTTCATGAAGCTGCTGCATAGACTGGATGCCGTTTGCCTGCAAAAAGCTGAATAGTGCAGCGCTTTCTTGCAAAGCCCGGATTTTGCCGGTGCGGGTGTGGGGAGCGTTCAACTGCTGCTGAGCCTCCCACAAAGCTGTCAAGCTGCTTTGCTGTGTTTGTGGTTTTTCCGTTTCGGCTTTCGACCAGCGATAAAGACGGGTAATGCGGGCTTTGATTTCTTTCAGCAGCTTGTTGTCGGCAGCGATCTGCCGGTTTACTTCGCCCTTGTCGGTGCGGATGCCGCGCTTTTCCATTTGGCTGGCGGCTGGCCCCAGATGGACAGAGGGGATCTTATCAACGCCCTGCCGCTTGTAGCTGCGATGGTCAATGCGCTCCGGTCTGCCGGCAGATTCCAACGCCCGATTGGTGTAGGCCGCCCACGCTGCCCGCCAAATCTCCACATTTTCTTTATCGTTCCAGTCGGTCGTATCCTCTCTGTGATTTTTCCAACCGCCTTTCCCATCCGGGATACGCTGTCCGTTCTCGTCCAGGTCGTATGCTTTGCGGCACTTTGCGCCCCATGCGCCATTTTCTTTCAGGGGCCGGACGGTCAGCATGATATGAACATGAGGGTTGCCGGTTCCCTTGTCGTGGATGGCAAAATCGGCGCACATCCCCTTGTCCACAAAATTCTCCTTCACATAGGCCCGGACAAGGGCAAGCTGCTGTTCCCTGGATAGTTCGCGGGGCAACGCCGCCTCAATTTCGCGGGCAAGCTGGCTGTCCCTGGCTTTCTCGATCTGCTCCACACTGTTCCAGAGGGTGGAGCGGTCTGCAAACTCTGGCGGGGCGTGGGCGGGCAGCATGATTTCCGCATGGACAATGCCGCCCTTCCGGGTGTAATCATGGGTCAGGCCGTCCCATTCATTCGTCAGCTTGGTTCCGCTGCGGTAGGCGGCTGCGGCAACAGCGGAACGGCCCTCGCTGCGCTTGATAATACTGACGGGGATATGACAGAAATCTATGGGGAACACCTCCTTTCAGTGAGGGGATAACAGGCTCTGTGGAGCCGGACAAACGCAAAGCGGGTGTCTGGCTGCGCAGAGCGCACAAGGGGTTTGGGGAGTGTAGCGCCCCATCGCGCTCGGAGAGCGCAACAGCCCCGGCAGGGCGCACGACACCGGCAACGGTGTATAAGTGCGCCCTTGTAAACAAGGGACTTATGGCGTGTCCCCGGATTTTGGCAGGTTTGCAGTCAATTCCGCAGCTCCCGGAAGATGGGACAGGGCAATCAGAAATGCTTTGACCTCTGCACCGGAAAGGTTGGAAGCCAGCGGAAAAATACCCTCCAAAATGGCTCCGCGCTCAATCAAGCGGCGGGTGCGGGCCTTGCGTTCCTCGTTCCGCTGCTTGTTCTCCAAAATCTTCTTTCGGTTTTCAAGCCGCCGAATCTCCTTCAGGACTTTCTCCCGTTCTTCTTTTTGGGGGTGGGCTGTAATTTTTTCGTTCATGTCAGGCACCTCTTTTCTTTGGAAATACTCATAGATTGACCGTCCATTTCTGACGCGCAAAGTACCGGCGCAGCCTCCGCAGTGCGGCATGGATGGATTTTCCCGCCTGTGATGGCGTGATACCCTCCATTGCGGCAATATCTTTCACTTTCATACCCAGCATATAGCGGGCGTGGACACGGCGAGCCTGCATAGGCGGCAGGGAAGAAATGGCTTCGTACAATCGCCGTATCAGTTCTTCGTATTCGGCTAATTCTTCTTTTTCTATCAGGTAGTCCTCCGGCGATGGCTGCGCCCAGCCGATGGCGGCATTTTCGATTCCATCGTTACAATCGAGGGAATAAAACGCCTTATACCGGAACATCTTGCGATCTCTGGCGGCCTCGGCTCTCTTGTCCAGAAGAAACGCTTCGACGATCTCATCGGACACCTCCACAAAAATGTCCTCTTTGCAAAATGGATAATATTGTTTGAGATTGATGGTCTGCATAGGCACGCCCTCACTCTGTTTGGAAAAGGCCATCATAGCAACGGCGCATATTCCGCAGCCCCCGACGGATGGAAACGCTGACCTTGCTGCTGTGGACGCCCTCTCTCCGGGAGATTTCCGGCTGCTTGATACCGGCAATGTAGTAGGCGTGAACACGGCGGGCCTGTGTCGGAGTGGCATGAGCCAGAGCCACCGGCAGAGCTGCTATCAGGTGCAGGCGGGTGGTCATTTCTTCTCGTTCCAGCAAAATATCTTCCGGCGATCTGCTGTGTTCCAGCGCGTAATTTTCCAGCCAGCTGTATGCGTCCAGAGAGTAGTAGGCGCAGTGGTAGACTTTCCGACGCTCATAGTTCTCCATCTCCCGCTGGGCCTGATACATCGCTGCCCATACCTCGTCCGTGACAACCACAAACTCGTCATGCCGGTAGTGGGGATACATCCACCGCAGATTGATTGTTTTCATAGGCTTACCTCCTGAAAATCGGAGAGGCGGGCAGCTTGTCCGCTGTCCGCCCCTCGCTGAGATAAGGGAAATGATCCCTTTCACTTGGTAGCCAGAAAACAGGTCATTCGTTAAGCCTGTTCTCAAAGAAATTTATAAATTTTTTTCTGACCGCCTCCACACTTTGATAAACAGCCACTTTGGAGCAGCCGCACAGCACACCGATCTCTGCAAGGCTCAGCCCGTCAAGCGCATAGAGCAGGAACCGGCGGCGCTGGGCCTCGGTACAGGTATCCAGAACAGCCATCAGCTCATGCAGCGTTTCCATGCGGCAAAGGTATTCCTCCGGCGTTTCACTGTAAACGTCCACGCCCTCGGTAAAAGCTATGTACTCGTCAAACTCCCGCCCGTCCCAATGCCGCCGCTGTTCATGGAACAGGTTCTCCGTTTTGTGGTCGGCCCGGTCAAGAAATTCATAGACTTCCAGCGTGACCTCCACGGCCACAGCTTGTCCGTTGTAATTGATGGTGACTTCCATCGGCCTTTCCTCCGTTCAGATTTTTGCGGGAAAATCTGAACGGGGCGGCGGGGAACGACACCGGGGGCAGGGTTCGGGCCATGTTGGCCCGATGTTCCGGCCCCGTAGGTATGAAAAAACGCCCGGACAGCATGAAGCGATTCGAGCGCAAAAAATACGGTATTCAGTTACATTGTGACAATTTTCGCACTGGCTGCCAGACGGGGCCTGTCCGGTGGCCGGGCTTTTTTGACGATAGTGCAAATATCGTCTGAATTTGTCGGCGGTCAGTGTGCTTCATGGCGACTCCCTCCTAAATCCGCCGTGTCAGCGTATAGGCGTCACTCCTTTGTCGAGGGCATAAGAAACGGCGGCTCTGAAATTCAAAGCCGCCGTTTCTTATAGGCGTGTTGATAGGACTGCTGGACGACGACTTTTTTCTTTGCCGCCGTCCGGCAGCTACCTTTCTTATTGCTTTTAACGGGTTATTCCATCTCTCTATAGCGAGAAGCAATTTCCTCCGTAATCGGAATTAGTCTGCAATCTTCAATCGAGTACACCTGATCGCATAGTTGTTCAATGTCTTTGAAATGGTGTGAAGTCAGAAAAATGGTCTTGCCTTCCGCTTTCAGCATACGGATGATGGCCTTTACATCCTCATAGGTTTTGTAGTCCAGTGCGTTAAAAGGCTCATCCAAAATCAGAATATCCTGCCCCTCCATAATCGCCTGTGCAATCCCCAGTTTCTGCTTCATACCAAGAGAATAGTTGTCTACTTTCGTTTTATTATCAGGGTCAAGCCCCACTTTGCTCATGGCCTGTCGGATTTCTTTTTCTCTAATTTTCCCTTGAATGTCCGCAAGAAATTTCAGATTTTGAAAACCACTGTAAATGCCAATAAAACCGGGGGAATTGATAAATACTCCCAAACTTTCGGGGAAGTCGCGGCCATTTTTACCAAGCTGTTTTCCGCGCACATAAATACTGCCCCGATCAGGCTTCTCGAAACCGCATAAAATCTTGAACAGCACCGACTTTCCGCTGCCGTTAGCGCCAACCAAACCAACAGCTGTTCCCTGTTCTATGGACAGTGAAACGTCTTGAAGAATTGCCTTGCCACCAAAACTTTTTGATACATTTTTCACTTCAATATATGAACTCATATTCTGTCCTCCTAATTCAATATTTTCTTGTAGCCACACATAAGGATTCCTGCAATCATCAGCGTTAAAATGGCAGCCTCTATTCCAAAGGCGGACACAGCGGAAATTCCAATTCCCGGTTCCACAACAGAAATTCTTGTCAGGCTGGAAAGGCCAAAAGGCGAATAAGCTACCCAATTCCCCGGAAGGACACAGAGCAGATTTCCCGCCACTAACACAAGGAAACCGATTGTAACCTGTCTTGTGGCAATGTAGATGCCGAGCATAATCAGATATTGCGCCAATATATCAAGGCACTTCATCAAAACCGCATAGAGCAGGAACCTGAAAGAAACGATTGTTAATCCAGTGCTGAATAGGGATGCCCCTATAAGGCCAGCCATAAGCCAAAAGATTGCATATACCATGAGAAACTTTATGCTGACCAATAAAATGCTCTTCATCAAATGCCTGCGGCCCTTCGAGCGCACAGAAACAAATATAGATTGCCCGTTCACTGTTTGCTCCACAAAAGCGGCAAGCAGATAAAGGGGCACACCGCCGGTAATCAGCAGTTCAAGAAAAGGTAAAACTTGAAAATATCCGGTTCCATGTCCTGCAAACAGGGCATAAATCCATTCCAATCCTGATAGGGCGGTGCCATTGCCTAAGCCTTTGTAAATCGAAACTCCCAACACAACACCTAAAAGAATCAGCAGATTACGAGGGATCATGAGCGCATGGAAATAGTAGCCAGCTATACCACGGTGGGATAACTGTATATGCGACAACTGTCCCCGCCACGCAAACCGAATAGATATAGCAATTATCAAAACAATGAGCAGCAAAGTAAAGGCAGTTATCTCTAAACGATGGGGCACGCCCAAATTGTGGTGTAAAATCAGCAAATGATTAAAACTCGTCAGCGGAATATTTTGAATTGCCGGAAGCTTGATCCACACAGCCGAGAGGACATAAAGAACGATTACAATTCGGATCGTCCACTTTCTCCCAGTGAAATGTCCAATCCACATACAGATTCCAAATATCAGCCAACTTCCAATAAGCTGATAGAGGGTAAAACAGACAAACGCCTGCAAGGGACTGGCAAAAAGCTGTTCCAGAGTGGAAAATAACTCGGCTTCCGTTGCACCCGCAGCAAGGTTCCATTCGTTGCCTAAAGGTAATCCTATACCAGACAGAAGAATTGCCCCAGTTTGAACTGCCGTCAGAATGACTGCAATCAAACCGACCCCAATCCATTTTTTCAGAAAATAAGAATGGTAACTTTGAAACCGTAAGATTATTGGCTCTCCATCGTCATCAATAAAGGAAAAGCAGCTTAACAGTACAATCGGCAGCACAAAATAGGTCAGATAGTAATGGTCTGATACCGCCGACAAGATGTGCCGCTCGTATGCAGTACCTCCGTTTAACCTCCCGCTGATGGAAAAAAGTATACATCCGGCAAATAGGGCAAGCGACTTTCCATATCCCCACAAACGGAGATTTTTTCTGATAAGCGCAATCATAACGGACTCCTAAATGGTTACGACAGCATTTTTCTTAGAAAGAAGAAACGCTGTCAGGCCGATCACAATGCCTAAAACGATTGGTCCAAAGAGGAAAGAGGAAATCGATACGACCTTTGGATCGACTGTTGTGGGATCAAAAGCTACCACCAGCCGCAATCTCTCCAAACGGAGAATCGCCAGGACAAAATTTTCTAAAATGGAATACATAAACGGCCCGGTAAGGATTACAAAAATATTCTTGCTGTATAAAGCGAGGACAAATCCGAAAGTCATTACAAAAAGGCTGACGATGCCCCTCCACAGGGACAGGGCAACTGCATATAACAGCGGGGCCTTTATAAATGCGTTTTCAAATATATGGCTAAACGGATTTTCAACGAAAGGAACCACTGGCGGTTTCACATAGATGGCAAACACCGCCGATAGTATATAGGGAATCACAATAATACAAAGAGTTCCCAGCGCATACGCAATCCATTTGGCAGTCAGGTACTTCTTAATTTTCACTCGCGGCATGACATAGAGCAGGAAGTTATTTTTGCGCTCATAATACAAATTCCAGCATAGCGGCACCACAACAAATAGCGGATAAAGCAGAGAGAACAGTTCTGTTCCAACTTCCCATGCCTCTAAATCGTAGTGCAGTACATAGTTTTGGTAAATTGTGCAGGACAACACACTCATGGCGATTGCCAGAAGAACCGTTGTCAATAGCACCGGCAGAAAAACTTTTTTCCACTCATTTCTCACAAGGTCTATCATATTTCATTCATCCCTTTCTTTGTTTTTTCCATTATATCGAAGGCTTTCAAGTGCTTCAATAGGTTGGAAACAAGAGAGGGTTTTAAGGGAACAAGATAAATTTCGTTCCCTTAAAACCCTCGTTCATACCCTTTTTATGGCATGAGTACGCCAAAGATAACATAATTTTCATTCAAAATAGATTCGTTGCGAGTCAGGATTTTTCCATGATACCGTTCCGTCATGCGTAGGATGTTATACAGACCAAAGCCGTGGCCGTCACGATTCGTCTTTGTTGTTACGCCTTTTCCAAACAAGGCCATAAATTCAGTATTTGACAGTGGCGGAGCCGGATTGGAAACTGTCAACTCCAGAAAGCCCTCCTGTTTCTTGCTGGATAAAAAAATTGTACTTCCTTTCGGTGAAGCCTCGATTGCATTATCCAATAAAATTCCAATGATCTCGATCCATTCTGTTTCCGGGGTGACCGTTTTTTTGAAAAGACCGTGTAAAGATAATTCTATGTGACAATTTGCCGCTTCTGCCTGCTTTATTTTTCCAAACAGCATCCCGGCAATCATTTTGCTGTCGCATGAGAGCAGTTCCCGATCATTAAGACTGATTCCAATACTTCCTGTAAGATCTGCTACTTCTTTCCGGGCTTCTTCTAAAGTATCAGCAGAGGCAACGGCAGCTTCAATCGCCATCATCCGATTATTAAATTCATGCTGCCTTGCCCTAACCTGTGAGATCAATTCTTCTACAATAGGCACATACTGCTCAATCATGTGGATTCGCTTTTGCTCCTGCGTCCGACGCTGATGCAGGAACAGCAATATACTGTCCAGCAGCAACACCGCAAGGATCAGAATTATAATCACCCACAGATGGGAAAGAATTCTATCCACATCAAAAGAGAGGATAGAAAGCACTGCCATGAGAAGGACAGCGATATTGGCAGATACGATCAGAACTGTGAAATCGCTTCTTTGGACGAGCTGATGGATCAAGCCGAAAAGCGGCGTGAACTCCAGTACGACTATAAGGCACAACGCCGCTATACGGCTGCCCAACAGGAGTAAAATATCCATAGCTCCGCAGACAGCAAAAAGAACCGCGCACAGGCATTTGACGAACAGGAAAATAGAGGAGGCCGCCATTGTGCCGCAGAAAACCGTTCCGCTGGATTTGGAGCCGAAGAAAATACTGCTCAACAACAATACTGCAAAAATCAAAAACAGCAATCCAACAATATTGTCTGCTGGTAGTATTTCAAAGCCTTCACTGCGGAGAGATGCCGTCATATTTGCTCCGACAGAAAAATCCACTCTCGGTACAACACAAAGAACAAGAAGAATGGGAAAAATGAAAAAATCTTTTGCCTTTATTTCTGCTCTTTGACGGAAAACGACTTCGCAGCAGAGCGCCAATATTCCTGCGTCCAATCCTAACTGTATCAGATTCATTAAAAAGTCCATGCTTACCCCCATAATTCGGCCTGATATTTATTTCCGATGGGGATTGTATCTGTAAATCCTTTCAGAAAAATCTTCCGCCCGGATTTGTCAATTTTCTCAATATGGGATTTGTTCACGACATAACTCTTATGGCACTGAACAAATGCCGGATCATCAAGCAACGCCAATAAACCAGACAAAGTGTACCCGGAAATCGTATCTTCTTTGATGCCGGACAGACGGCTACTGGTATGGATCACAAGTTTTTTTCCAAAGGCTTCGATATAGGCAATATCCTGTGTAACATATTCTAAGATAAATTGCTTTTGCTCAATCTGAATGGTTTTTGCTTGTTGGCTCATCTGTTTAGACAATCCCAACGCGTCACGAAATGCCGTTACAAATTCTTCTTCGCCAAATGGCTTTACAAGAAAACTGTAACACTTCACATCTCGATAAGCTGAAAGTTCTTCTCCTGCCAATGCCGTTTCAAAAATGATCGGCGTATATTTATATTCCGGCAATTCGCGGAGCTGCTTTGCTAAGCTGGTTCCTTTATAGTCCTCTAACTGAATATCAAGGATAAAAAGGGAAACATCGTTCGCTTTTGCGTATTGTAAGGCTTCTCCGGCCTCGGAAACAGAATGTACCTCAAGATCGGCAGATATATTGTCAATATAACGCACAATTTTCTTTACAGCATTTGTATTATCTTCTACTAATAGCACCTTGCCCATTTTACAATTTCTCACCGCCTTTGTTTTGCTTTCGACGCTTATCCGCCGGTTTATCTGCCGCTTTAGGGAGCAGCCAAACACCAGCCATCTTCACAGCGCCGGGAATACGGCCCTCGACGCAGTAATAATTGATTTGACGGGACGAAACGCCCCATTTTTCACTTGCCTCTCTGAGTGTCATGTAGTCCATGTTCACACCTCCGACAACTTCTTTCATTATATTTCATTAGCTCGAAAAATACAAGGCAGAAGATATGACGGAAGTGTAAAACAAACAGAGACTGCAAGTAGCAGCCTCCGCTTGCAAAAACTACTGATAAATCAGCTCTGTAAGAATAATTTCCTCCACCTGCGCTTTCAGTGTATTCATCAGCCCCACCCAGCGCATGGGGTCACTGGCTTTCAGTTCCTCGGTGACACCCGCCGCCTCCATCATGCGGGGCAGCATGGCGTCCATGCGCTCCCGCGCCGCCCGGTCAATCTCCAACAGGTGCGGGTACAGCTCTTCGCTCAAAATCAAGCTGCTGT
The DNA here is from genome assembly GCF_014297245.1 of Blautia difficilis. NCBI lineage: Bacteria > Bacillati > Bacillota > Clostridia > Lachnospirales > Lachnospiraceae > Blautia > Blautia difficilis. The sequence goes on from NZ_JACOQG010000011.1 coordinate 92,442, forward strand.
AAAGGCCGGGCCGGTGTTCCTTCAGGTAGCGTTGCCGCATACGGCCATACTTGCCAATGGGGGCCTCCGGCTGCTCGGAAAGTTTCAGGTCGGGGATGTAGTAATCTCCACAGCGGGTGTAAGTCAATTTGTTCATATTCGTCCTCCTTTGCACTGTGATGGTTAAACTGCGGCGCTGGCCGATACGGTGGCCTTGCGCGGCTCCTGCCTGGGTAACTGGCTGATGGTGGTAAAAATGCCCTTCTCCATGTCCTCGGCCCGGATAGCTGCCTTTGCTGCCTCCATTTTTGCCTTGCGCTTGGCGTTGTAGCGTTCTTCCCATTCCTTCTGCTTGCCGTTTGCCTTGCGGCGCAAGTAGTTCTGGTGAAGCCTGTCCTTGCGCTCCTCCTTCTTCCGCAGTTCTTCCTGTTCCTCCGGGGTCAGGGGAACCGTCTGCAAGGCGGGCGGGATATACCGGCCCACAAAATTGAAGTAGATTTCAACCTCCTGTGTGGTGTCCTGGCTGCCTTTGCGGGCGCGTTCATGGACAAGGATTTTCTCTACAAACTCGTTGAGCATGGTATTTGTCAGCGTGTCGAAATTCTCATACTTGTCAATCAGGGCTATAAACTTCTCCGCAGATTTCCGGCTCTGCTCATAGCCGGTAACGGCCTTTTCCAGTTCCATGATTTCCGCATTGAGAGCGTCTTGCTCTTTGGCATACTGTGCGTCTAGGGCCTCATACCGGGCGTCCAGCAGCTTACCCAGGGCGTTGTCCTCATAGATTTTGCAAATCAGCTTTTCCAGTTCCCCGGCCCGCTTTTGGGCGGCGGCCAGCCGTTTCCGTTTCTTGGATATGTCGGCGGTCTGCTGGGCGGCCTGCGTTTCCTGGACGGTGCGGATAAACTCGGCCCGGTCATTCTTGGAATACTCTGCGATGGCCCGGAGCATATCGGCAATCAGGGTCAGAACGGCTTCGGCCTTGATACGGTGCTGTGTAGGGCAAAGAGAGCCGATAGGGTATTTCCCATACTGGCCGCAAGTGTACTGCGGGACGCGCTTGCCGTTGTATGTGCGGTGAACATACATCTTGCCGCCGCAATCGGCGCAGTACATCAGGCCGGTCAGAGGATGGGCCTCCCCAAAGCCGTCCGGGTAGCGTCTGGCGTTTCCACGGATACGCTGCACATTGTCAAAGGTTTCCTGGTCGATAATGGCCTCATGGGTGTTCTCAAAAATCGTCCACTCGCTTTCGTCAACATAGTGGCTTTTCTTGTCCTTAAAGTGCTTGCGGGTCTTGAAATTGACCGTATGGCCTAAATACTCCCGCTTTTTCAGGATGCTCACAATGGTGGATGATCCCCAGCCGTAGGGGTCTTTTACCGGCTTCGTCCTGTTTACTCCTTCGTCAAAGCGTGCCAGATGGACAGCGGGGATTTCGACCTTTGCCTCGGACAACAGCTTGGAGATTTGATAGGGGCCGTAGCCCTCCATCGTCAGGGAAAAGATACGGCGTACCACTTCGGCGGCTTCTTCGTCCACAAGCCAGTGTTCCCGCTTTTCGTCCCACAAGTAGCCATAAATGACGGTGCCGGTCAGGTGCTTGCCGCTCATGCCTTTGGACTTGAACACAGAGCGGATTTTCCGGCTGGTGTCGCGGGCGTAGAACTCGTTCATAATGTTGCGGAAGGGAGTAAAATCATCGTCGCCTTTCAGACTGTCCACACCGTCATTGATGGCGATTAGCCGGACACCGCGCTGCCGCAAAATCTCCATGACCTGACCGACTTTCAGATAGTCGCGCCCCAGGCGACTCATGTCCTTTATGACGATGGCCTCCACCCGTCCGGCCTCAACTTCCTCCATCATTGCCAGAAAACCGGGGCGGTCAAAACGGGTTCCCGATACGCCGTCATCGGTGAAGTGGGTGGGGTTCGGCAGCCCGTTCCGGCGGGCATAGTCCTCCAACATCTTTTTCTGGTTCGATATGGAGTTGCTCTCGCCCTGTAACTCATCATCGCGGCTCAAACGCTCATACAGAGGAGTGATTTTCTCGTTTCTCATGGCTGTACCTCCTGAAACAAAAATACTCTAAGTGATTGCTTCACTAACCATGACAAAATCATGATTAAGAAGTCACTTAGAGCATATATCACCCCTTGCGGGATATTACTTCTTGAATTTATATTTCCCTTTTCCGTGACCGGACACAGGTTCAATAATATCTGCCTGCAACAGATTGGAAAGAAATTTTGAAGCACCCTATTCTGTTGTTTCGTGAATACCGCAAGATGATGAATAATCTCGCCCATTGAAAGTCCTTTATAATTCAAACTCTACAATTCCATCTATCATTCATTTTCCTGTTTCTAATAAACTACCCTTCCATATCCCATAATGGAATCGGAACTGATCGCATAGCTTCTTTCCTTTACAGCATCCCCGGAGTTTCCTTCTATAGTATAGACAGTTGTTCCGTCACAGCGTTCCACGATTCCCACATGGTCGCACGTTCCATCATGCTCCCAGTCAAAAAAGATGATCGCACCGGGACTTGGCATACTCCTCTCTTTCATGCAAAAAAGGCAGGATACCTTCCTTTTTACGGGAACAGATCCTGCCTGATGTTTTATATTGTTTAATTTTCTCATTTAACCTTTTAATCGGCTTTCAATATCTGATGCACTATACAGTACATCTGTTACAATCACCTTATCTCCCTGGATTACAAAAAAGACGGAATAATTATCTACCAACAATCTTCTCATCTCTTTGCTTCGTTCCGGCTCTGATTCCATAATACGGATTCTCTCAGCCAGTGTTTCCAATGTCAAAATGGCATCTGCAATCCGGTTGTATTGATCCATTGCATTTTCCGGTGCCTGAAGAACATAAGCGATGTGATTATATAACTGCTCCATATCAGCCAATGCTTCATTTGTAATCTCAACCGTATAGTGTTTCATATCAATGATTCTCCCTGAATTTTGCAAACGCTTCCGCTGCATTTTGTACTCTTCCTGCAGCTATATCATTGTAACCTTTTTCCAATTTTTGATGGAGTTCTTCTGTTGTCATAGCATCCGCATGAATCGATACTGGTGCTTTTGGTAAAGAAACAGAAAATGGAATTCCACCTGTAAGAGAGATCTGGTTTAAATACATATCAATTGCTGTCGACATGGGAACACCTAACTGGGACAATACTTTTTCTGCCCGTTCTTTAACCGTTGGATTTACTCTTAAGTTCAATGTTGCTGTTTTTTCCATGTTCACACCTCCTTGTTTCTTATATTGTAACGCTTTTGTCGTTACAATTCAAGCACTGTTTTTCTGTTTTGTATCCGATTTTACATTTACATGATACTCTTTTTTGAAAAAATTAAAATAATTAATAGAAACACATCCTGTCAAATCACTCAACTCCTTTAATCCTCTCAACAACAGTTCCATTCTTTTCCAAAATAATCCAGGTAAGGACCGGAACCATAGTACAAACCAGAAAACTGATTCCCACTGCAAATAAAAGTGGAAGTAATGGCACTGAAAAAGCAATCCCCCGATAATTCATTGATTCATAAATAAGATACGTTATTCCCATTCCTACTGTTAGCGTAACAAGCCATGCGCTGCCTGCATAGAGAACTCCTTCCCTGACCAGCATTCCAAGAAGCTGCTTCGGGGTCATCCCGATACTCTCCATAACCGAAAGCTCCGTCATCCGGCTCTGCACATTTACCACAAAAGTGTTCATATAGTTCATGATTCCGATAAAAGCCAGAATCAACACAATCCCGATTCCCACTTGCGGCATATTGCCCTGTGCTTTTTCAATCTCATCTGCATCTTCGATTTTGGATTCCCAGGAAAAGTCTTTTGCATTGTCATTTTCTTCTAATAACGCAAGGATTTCCTGTTCTGTATCTCTATCATATTCTTTGTGATATTTTATGCTGGTCTTTAGTGTAATTGGATGATTGGCAAATGTTTTCACCACCTGATCACTGGCTATCATCGTCGGTGGGTATCCAAGGAGTGCTGTATAATAATTCTCGTCCGTAACTCCTTCTATGGTAAAAGTTTTTGTCGTTTGTTGATCTTCATACAAAGCACATGTCACATTTTTTCCTATTATGTCAGCATCTGAAAAATCCAAACCATTTCGATAAACAATACATGCTTTTCCCGATAGGAAATCCTCTTTATTTATCGGATGCGTAAGACTGTTATTTAAATAATCAAATTCCTGTTCATCAATTCCAATCAGAGAGGATCCAAAATTCTCAGGATGATTCTGATACTCGATCTTTTCCTTACTATATGGAATGCTCATCCACTTTGCATAAAATTCTTTCATCCACATCTCAGCAAAATCCGGTTCCCATGGAACTGTAATCTCGGCAAATATCATAGAATGTGCTTCAGAGACTCCGGCATTTTCTTTGATTGACTTCACGAAAGAATCATCCAGAATGTCTCTTCTGTCTTCTGATTTTTCTTTGCATGCCGTATCATTTTTAACAACCATATCCGTATCCATATAATTTGACACTATGGTTCTTGCTACCTGACTGTCCAGCATGGTCACAATACAAAGGTACACAGACAGACTGGCTGCCAAAGACAACAGTACCACCGCAGTTCTTTTCTTATCCTTTGTAAACTGCTCCAGGGAAAGTCTTGCTATTACTTTCCCCTTTCCTGCTTTTCTTTCTTTTACGGTTTTGTGGGTCGGACGATAACCAAGCGCTTCTATTGGAGAGATATCTGCTGCCATTTTTGTCGGTTTTTGGCTGGCCAGAAAGATGGTAACCCCAACCAGTAAGATGGTTGCCAGCAGAACTGCCGGATGAAAGCGAACCATACCTGCTCCAACATAGCCACTTTTGATTCCAAGTGATTTTACAACAACAGGAATCAGGAAAAAGGATACCAGCCCACCTGACAGACATCCAAGTACTGTCCCTGCTGATCCGATCAGAAGCATCTGTTCCTTCATCATCCTTTTTATCTGCTTTTCCGTCATTCCGACCGTCTGAAGCAGACCGTAATAACGAACTTTTCCAGCTACGGAAAGATACATAATATTATAAATAAGCAGATATGCACACAAACAGGTAACTGCAATCAAGCCAATAAGACCTGCCAATATCTGAACCGATGCGCCAAAATCTCCCATGAAGAAAAGATTCTGCTGCTTTCCAAGATTCATACTTTCGATAAAAGCATTCTGCTCTGTTTTTGTCATTATTTTCTGCTTAAAATCCATAAAGTAACGACCGGAAGCTGCCTGCGAAAGCTTCCATCCCGATTGATCATAGAATTCTTTCGAGACATAAAACTGTTTCTTGGGTCCATATCCGTCCCAGAGCCCACAGATTCGAAAAGTCCCTGTAAAGATTCCCTCATGTGTTCCATAAGACATAGTAAGAGTATCGCCAACATCAAGATTTTCGTAACCACATTCTTTTAAAGCGGATTTTGTTACCATTATCTCATTCAAAGCTGTCGGATATCTTCCTTCCAGCTTTTCTCTGACCGGCTCCATCATCTGTGTCCAATATCCATCATCTGCCCAGATCAGTCCCACATTCGGTGTGGAATCCTGATCTGTTTTTTCTACCCATCCACAGACTCCCGCTGTACCTGTCAGAACGATATCCAGGTTATTCTCACACATTTGCCTCTGTTCATCCGTCACTCCATACATAATTGCATCAAACTCAGCTCCTGAAATACGGATGTTCTGAATTTTCTGAAGCCTGAAATAAGAATCTCCAACTGTGAATATTGTGAATACCAAAAAGGAAGAAAGAAGAACCGCAAGGAACAAAGTAATGGTCTTTCTCCTGTTTACTTTTAGAGCATTCCTTGCCATCCTTTTGATCACTTTCTGATTCGAATTCTTAAGCATAGGAATCACTTCCCTTCCTGGTATCTCCTACAATCTTTCCGTCCTCAATATGTACGATACGATCTGCAAGCTGTGCAATGTCTCTGTCATGAGTGATCAGGATCAAGGTCTGGCTGAACTGTCTTGCTGCCATTTTTAAAAGTCCGAGTACATCATGGCTGGTAACCGAATCCAGATTTCCCGTCGGTTCATCAGCCAGAATAATGGCGGGCTTCGCCGCAAGCGCCCTGGCAATCGCAGCCCTCTGCTGCTGTCCACCGGATAATGTTCCAGGAAAAGCTTCCCTCTTCTCTGACAGCCCTAAAAGTTCCAGTATCCCATCCACATACTCCACATCAACCTTTCTCCCATCCAGTTCCACCGGAAGAATGACATTCTCATATACATTAAGATCCGGAACAAGATTATAATTCTGAAAAATAAACCCGATCTTTCTTCTGCGGAATATGGCAAGCTGTTCTTTTTTCAGCCCCAGAAGGCACTTACCCTCTACCAACACTTCCCCTTCTGTTGGCACATCCAGTCCACCCAGCATATGCAAAAGTGTACTTTTCCCGGATCCGCTTTTTCCGATAATAGCAACGAATTCCTGATCTTTCACACGAAAATCTACGCCATCTAATGCCTTTACCGTATTTGCACCCATTTGATAATATTTCTTTAAGTTCTTTGTCTCTACAATGTATTCTCTCATTGGCTTGCCTCCCTTTTGACATTTCATGATATCAGGGTCAAAAGACCTTTTTACCCTTTTTATAGAATATCTCACAAAAATCACAAAACTGTCTCAATTTTTAATTATCACAGAATTGTGACAAGCCCTGCCAATTATGTTACGGTTCATTCACTGGAAAATACAGACGAAAACACGCCCCTTTTCCTATTTCAGACTGTACTTCTATATATCCCTTCTGAAGCTCCATGATTGTTCTTACAAGATATAATCCGATCCCAACCCCTGGTTTATCATGAACCTCCGGCTCACGGTAAAATCTTGTAAAGATCTCTGCCTGCCTTTCCGGTGCAATCCCTTTTCCAGTATCAGAAATACTGATCTTAAAAAATAATTCCTGTCTTTCTGTCTGAATATGGATCTTTCCACCAGGTTCAGTATACTTGAGTGCATTATCCAGAATATTATAAATTGCTTCCTCCGTCCATTTGCTGTCATGACGGATCATCATATTTTCTTCACAGTTCACATATAGATCAATCCCCTTCAATGCCGCCTCCGGAACCACATCGACAACTGCATGGCGGATTGTTTCGTATAGATTTTGGTCTTCCTTATGTATTTGCAGAATTCCCGTTTCAAGCCTTGACATTTTTACCATGCTCTGCATTAAAAAATCAATTTTTTCCATCTGTCCTTTGATTTTTCCCAAAAACTCCTGGCCGTTTTGCGAAAACTCCTCGTCCTCAAGGAGTTCCAGGTATAGTTTTATATTGGCAATGGGCGTCCTTGTCTGATGGGATATATCAGAAATCAATCCCTTTACTCTTTCTTTCTCACGAAAACCGTCTTCTTCTTTTTTCCGAAATACGTGACCGGCTTTTGCTAATTGTGTTCCTGTTCTTCCCCAGAGACTGTCCTCCAATTCTTCTTCCATGTTCCATTCTTTTCCTGTTACAATAGCATCCAGAACATCTTCCACCTTTTCAGCAAACAACTTCGCTTCTTTTTTTATCCGATAGTTTTTCCATAACAATACCAGTACTGCTGCAAATAAAATTATCATTATGATATACATCAGCCAATCCATTGATATCCCATCCCATATACATTTGAAATATACCTGTGATCCTTATCTTCAATCTTTCCTCGCAGACGATTCACGTTTACTGCCAGTGTGTGCTTGTCCACAAACTGTCCTCCACTGTCCCACAGCCGCTCCAATAACAGATCATAAGTCAGAAGCTGTCCCCGGTTCATAAGAAATTGACGAAGCAGACGGCACTCTGTCGGTGTGACGGGGCATTCCTGACCTTTTACCGCCACTCGTGCATGATCCAAATCTATGTATAAATACTCATCTGCAAAAATCAGACGATTGACCGAAGCAGTTCTTTTTAAAATGGCCTCTATTTTTCTAAGTAAAATCTTCATTGAAAATGGTTTTGTAACGTAATCCTCTGCCCCGGATTCATATCCTGCCAGAGCATCCTCCTCCATATCCCTGGCTGTCAGGTAAATGACCGGAACTTCTCTTTGCTTTTTTACCCACTGGCAAAAAGAGAATCCTTCGCCATCTGGAAGATTCACATCCAGAAGGACCATATCTATCTGATTCCCCAAAAAAATCTGCTTCCCTTTTTCCATAAAAGTCACACCATAAACTCCATATCCTGACTTTTTCAAAGAATAACAGATTGCCTGATTCAGATCATAATCGTCTTCTACAACTAATATATTCTGCATAGTCTATTTCCTCCAATACAAATATTCACCAAGTAATCTATGCAAAGTACTGATGCTTAATACTTTTTCATATTCTACCACAGACTTTTCCCAGATATGAAAAAAAAGAAAAGAATCTCAATTTTGTGATTATTCAGAGTATAAAAAAAAGAAGATTTTCTATTCTTCAAAAAACCCTCTTTCTGCGGCATACAGGACGGACACTATATTGTGAGAAATAAATAAATAAATAAATGTAAAAAGAGGATATTGCTGAATCATCAAATCAGATGGTTGGGCGATATCCTCTGTGACATAACTCCGTATCCAACTTTTTACTTCTCTATCCTAAGCATACGATATCCAATGCCAATATGTGTCTGGATGTATTGTACTCCATTTTTCTCCGGCTCCAGTTTTTTCCGCAATGTTGCCATAAAAACTCTGAGAGAAGCAACATCATTATCCGAACATCGTCCCCAAATCTGCTGGGTAATATAGGTATGTGTCAATACCTTTCCCACATTGCGGGACAAAAGACAGAGCAGCTTATATTCTATAGGTGTCAGATGCAATTCCTCTCCCTTCAGATATGTGCAGCCTGCCGTATAGTCTATCTTTAATCCACCATTCTCAAAAACAGAGCTTTCTATCTGCTCTCCGGTCTGCATAACCGCAAGTCTCCTCTGGGTGACACGGATACGCGCAAGTAATTCCTCAACAGAGAACGGTTTCGTAATATAATCATCTGCTCCTGCATCCAGTGCCTCTATTTTATCTATGTCCTCACTTCTGGCGCTGATCACAATAATCGGCATGTTCGACCAGGTACGGATTTTTTTAATCACTTCCACCCCTTCCATATCAGGAAGCCCCAGATCCAGAAGAACAATATCCGGATTGTGGGACGAAGCTTCCAGAATAGCTGAAGATCCGTTTTCTGCAGCCAGATATTTATAGTCATGTGTTTTTAATGTAGTAATAATCAGATTGCGTATGGGTCTGTCATCCTCAACCACCAGAATTAATGTTTTATTCATTTAATGTCACCTCGCTTAAGGGTAAAGTAAAAGTAAAATTGCATCCATGAGGATTATGATCTGTCAGAACCAGGGTTCCTTCATGCGCTTCTATAATAGAGTGGCAAAGAGCCAGTCCAAGTCCCAGACTTCGTTGACTATCCGCAACTGTTGTTTTCCCTGTATAAAACATCTCAAAAATATGTGACTTCATTTCTTCCGGAATTCCCGGGCCATTATCTTCCACACTTATCTGCGCTTTCCCATTTGTTTTAGCTCCCCGAATACAGATCACAGAACCCGGCGGTGTATATTTTATTGCATTATCAATTAAATTTACCAGAACCTGCATAATAAGACGTACATCCATACGTGCAAGAACAAGTTCTTCGCAGTCTGTCACAATTTTATAATCATCATGTTTCCGGCTGATATGCCGCAGGGATTCTGCAATCACCTCATCCAGAAGCTGGTCTGTAAATTTAAATTTCAGTCTTCCGTCATTCAGTCTGGTAATGGAAAGCAGATTCTCCACAACTCCGATCAGCCATTCAGAATCATCATAGATATCGCTATAAATCTGATGTTTTGTAGCTTCGTCCAGACGGTCACTATTGCCAAGCAGCATATCTGCATTACCGGAAATGGAGCAAAGCGGCGTACGAAGGTCATGAGAAATCGCCCGAAGAAGATCTGCCCGCAGCTGTTCATTTTTGGCCATAACTGCATTTTTTTCTTTTTCTAATGCATTTTTCGCATTTTCCATTGCAAGCGCACATTCATTTATTACAGACAACAGGATGCTGTATTCAAAAGAGTCCAGTGTTTCTTTTTGCAATGGTATCCCGATCACACCGTAAACATTATCCCCGCTCCGGATTGCCAGATATAAACATTTAGCCTGAGGAAAATGGTGTGTGGACGCACCGGCATGCTGCCTGTTTTCACAGACCCATCTGGCTATCTGCTGCTCTTCTGGTATCAGAAAATCTTCTGTGTCCTCTTTTTCCCCGGAGAAAAGCTTTCCCTCTGATAAAATTCCATTTTCTACTACATATGCTGTAATATTGCGGTTTAACAGACGGAGAAGCTGTGTACAGGTAACATCAAGAATCTCTGTTTCTCCTTTTGCCTTTTGCAGCAGACGGTCTGTATCAAACAGAATCTGTGTACGAAAGGCAAGCTGTGCAGACAGCTTTGCATGTGTTTTCAGCTTTGCTGCAAGCGCTCCCGTAAGTACGGATGAAATAAGCATTATGAAAAATGTCACCGGATAACCCACCGCATAGGTTTTGAAAGACATCCCTGGTTCTGTCAGAAAAAAACAAAATAAAAATACACTTAAGAAAGAGCCTGCCACGCTGCAAAGATAGCCATCTGTCACAATCGAAGTAAGCAAAACCCCCAGAATATATATGGTTACAATATTCGTATCCGTAAAATTCAGTTTCTGAAATAACAGACCAATTAAAGTGCATACCGCAAATATAAATACCGTCAGAAAATAATCCTTTGCAGACGGTTTTTCCATATACCATGTGAATGACCGTTTCTGATGATTCGCATTTTTTAAACTCATCCTGTCCCCCACCTTTTTTACTGTTTTGAAAATTATATCATGGGGCTGTGTTGTGGTCAAAAGTCTTTTTTAGCTATATGCGGAAGCACTTCTGAAGGGCTCTGTATTCTCCCAGCACCAGCAATTTACTATTCTCTTCCAAATATGTATCCGGAGAAATTGCAATATTAAATTCTCCTTCATTTTTTACCGCCAGAATATTAATATTGTAACGCTTTCTGATATCCAGTCCGCCTACAGTTTTTCCAATCCATTCCTCCGGCACTTCTACCTCAAAAATCGCATGGGAAGCATCCACCTCCATATAATCAAGGATATGATCATCTGTATAACGGATAGATGCCCATTTTGCAACCTGCTTTTCCGGATAAACCACCTTATCTGCACCATTGCGTAAAAGAAATTTTTCCTGAACATCACGTTCAGCTCTGGATATCACCAGTTTTGCTCCCAGTTCTTTCAGAAGGGAAGTTGTCTCAAGAGAATTCTGAAAGCTTCCTCCAATAGTCACGAAACAGATATCGTAGTTTCCAATCCCAAGAGATTGTAAAAATTCCTCATTAGTACTGTCCCCAATCTGGGCGTTAGTCACAAACGGAAGCACTTTGTCCACCCTTTCTTCCTTCCAGTCGACTGCCATAATTTCATGTCCAAGCTGATTCATCTGCATGGCAATATGTCTTCCAAATCTTCCAAGTCCAATAATTAATACATTCTTCATAATATTACTTTTCTCCTTCTCATCCAACTGTAATTTTCTCCAGAGGAAGCTTTGCATTTCCCTTGTTTCTTCCTGAGAATACTGCATAAATCAGGGTCAGGCCGCCTACACGTCCCAGATACATCAGTATGATCAGCACAACTTGTGAAAAAACATGAAGTCCCGGTGTGACTCCCAAGGTCAGACCTACCGTACCCACAGCTGAAGCTGCTTCATACAGACAATCCAAAAGTGGAAGATCTTCGTATACGCTGATTGCAACACCTCCGCAAAAGAATAAGGTAAAATAGAGCATAGCTATTGTGGCTGCATTTTTTATCACATGATATTCCAGTCTTCGTCCAAAAGCCCCTGCATTTTCCTGACTGCGAAAGGTTGCAATTGCATTCAGTATCAGTACCGTAAAAGTAGTTGTTTTCATTCCTCCTGCTGTAGAACCCGGCGAACCACCAATCAGCATTAATAGTATCATAACCGCTTTTGATGCCTCACTCATCGCTGAAATGTCTATGGTATTAAAGCCGGCAGTTCTTGTAGTTACCGATTGAAACATGGCAGCTAACAGGCGTTCTCCCACAGGCAGGTTTTTCAGATCACAGACAAAGAAAAAAACTGCCGGAAAAATAATCAGGCATACAGTAGTCATAAGAATAATCTTACTTTGCATGCGGTAACGTTTAAAATTTATTTTATTCCTATAAATATCATCCCAGGTGAGAAAACCAATTCCCCCTGTAATGATCAGCAGCATGATTACTACATTTATAAGGGCATTTCCAGAATACCCTGTCAAAGACGGAAAGGCATTATCTGCTGTTCCCAGAATGTCAAATCCTGCATTACAAAAAGCAGAAACAGAATGAAAGGCTGCCATCCAGATTCCCTTTAAGCCATAATCCATCAAAAAAACCGGCAGCAGTAACATAGCCCCTGCTGCTTCAATCAACAATGTTCCCTTTAAGATAAATCTCGTCAGTCTGACGATTCCTCCAACTTTAGGTGCTGAAATTGCATCCTGCATTGTACTTCTTTGCATGAGAGATATTTTTTTCCCTGAAAGAAGCGAAACCGCTGCCGCTACGGTTACTACTCCAAGTCCACCTATTTGTATAAGCGCAAGAATAACCGTCTGTCCGAACACAGACCAGTAACTTCCGCTGTCCTTTACTACAAGTCCTGTAACGCATACTGCCGAAGTGGCTGTAAAAAGTGCCTCATGAAATGGCGTCGGCACTTTGTCCAAAGAGGAAACCGGAAGCATCAGCAAAATACTTCCCAAAAGGATCACACCTGCAAATCCCAGAATAATTAGCTGAAAAGACGTCAGGTGTTTTCTCTTACACATTTTTTCCGGCATAAATGATCATAACTCCTTACTAATGATTCTATAGCAATATCTTCATAATGCGTTTTATTATATACAATTGCTTTCAAAGATAGTATAAAAGTCTATGATTCCGTATTAAGATTGTATAAAGACAGTCAGCACTTTTACAAATAGCGTATCAGCATATACTATAATCTTATAACTATTGATTTCTCAACAAAGACAGACGGATATACATTCATCTCAAATCTGATATCCGGATTTCTTTAACTCTTCCCTATACAATTCAGCTATATATGCCGGACCATTGCACCACAGCTTTGTTTTTTCATCATACAGTGCTTTTCCTGTCTTTGAACAAAGAAAATCTGTCAATGTCTCTTTCCTGTCCTTGCCCGTTTCTTCTGCAATCTCATCCGTCACCATAGTGATAAGAAGGTCTATTGTATAATTCATTCATTTTTTCTTTCGATGAGCTGCAATGCAATGTAACCAGGATAGAGAACAAAGTCATCTTTTAACTCAAGCACTAATCTCTATTCCCTTTCTTTGCAAAAATTCAGTAATATCTTCAAACACAGCTTCATCGCCTTCACAATGAAAAATCCCATAACATTTTTCTATATATCCAAGAACATCGGCTTCTTTAAACAAGTGGATAATCTGTTCAACAGGTAAATGCCACTCTTCTGAAGCAAGCCGGATTAATCTTGTTTGCATGAAAGTAATCTCTGTTTTCTCACTCATTATGAATCCGCCTCATTTTTCTTGGTCAATAAAACTGGAATTGACATAACTCACTTAGATTGCTTATGCCAAGCATATAAGTAGATAGCAAGGAACACTCCCGCAAAACAACTAATGATTACGCCTGCAATCAAAGCAGGATAATAACTTGTAATCAAGCCTTTATCTGCTGTTACGATGAAGATAATGCCAATAACGAATGCTATAACATAGATAATGGGCATAAACTTTTTCATAAAATCACGTATAATCCAATTATCTTAGATGGTAATTGGATTTTTCCTTTCTCCCAGTTAACACTGGGTATTTATTTCCATCTCTGATATATTTTGAAAAGGCACTGTGGATCTGTATCTATAACT
>NZ_JACOQG010000012.1:0-94146 GCF_014297245.1 Blautia difficilis
ACTTATATTTGGCTTGGAGAGTGTATTCGTAAAACCGAAGATGAAATTGATAAACTTTACAAATATTATCCCACAGATATTTCTGTAGAACTTATGAAAGTTCTTGAAGATATCTTAAATTCCACTTATCATTCCATGATGAAAACATTATTGGTTGTTCCAAATGATGTTGATTTTAGTCAATGTAATAATAATTTTTTTGCAGAGTATTATAAATTGATATGTGAATTAGAAAAAATTAATCAAAAGGAGTATTTTTCCGAATAAATGTTAGAGCAGTAAATTCTATGGAGTTTGCTGCTTTTTATGCTTAAAAGGAGGAACTATGAGATTACAAACATACAGAGGATATCGTATCAGAGCCAGTGATAAATCACTGGTTTTTCGTTTCTCGGCTGGTTTGCTGCTTCTATTATTCCTTGCGGTGGTTATGCTGCTGAACCTAAAGTCAATCATCACTACGGATTGGAAAGCAATCTCACTTTTTGAAGATGGCAGCGTCTACTTGCCGATTACACCATATAGGATAGTGACTATCATTGTGGCGACTCTGGTCTGTGTGTTGTCTGCCCTTTTCTACCGCAGATTCCAGTATGACAGAGTGAAACAGCTTTTTCACCGTCAAAAGCTGGCACGCATGATTTTAGAGAATGGCTGGTATGAATCAGAATCCACACAGGACAGCGGATTTTTTAAGGACTTGCCAGCGTCCGGCAAGAAAGAGAAAATCAACTACTTTCCAAAACTGTATTACCGTATGGAACATGGTCTATTGTATATCCGTACAGAAATTACATTAGGGAAATATCAAGACCAACTTTTACACTTGGAAAAGAAGCTGGAAACAGGATTGTACTGTGAGCTGGTGTCAAAAGAGCTACATGATTCCTATGTGGAGTATGTCTTACTTTATGACACTATCGCTAATAGAATCACTATCAATGAGGTACAGGCTGAACATGGCAGTTTACGTCTGATGAAAAATGTCTGGTGGGAGTATGACAAGCTCCCTCATATGCTGATTGCTGGCGGTACTGGTGGAGGAAAGACGTATTTTATTCTCACACTCATTGAAGCTATGCTCCGCAGCAATGCAGTCATGTATATTTTAGACCCAAAGAACGCTGACCTTGCGGATTTATCCGTTGTCATGCCGGAAGTCTGGTACAAGAAAGACGATATAACCGCCTGTATTGACAGGTTCTATGACGGTATGATGGCAAGAAGTGAAGCAATGAAGCTCATGGAGAATTACAGGACAGGTGAAAACTATGCCTATTTAGGACTATCGCCCCACTTCCTTATTTTTGATGAATATGTGGCGTTCATGGAAATGCTCACCACAAAGGAGAATGCTGCTGTCCTTAACAAGCTGAAACAGATAGTCATGCTCGGACGACAGGCAGGATATTTTCTCATTCTCGCCTGTCAGCGTCCAGACGCAAAGTATCTCGGTGATGGAATCCGTGACCAGTTCAATTTCCGTGTGGCTCTTGGGCGTATGTCGGAGCTTGGGTACAGTATGATGTTCGGTGAAGTAGACAAGGACTTTTTCTTGAAGCAGATTAAAGGGCGTGGCTATGTTGATACGGGAAACAGTGTCATATCCGAGTTTTACACTCCCCTTGTACCCAAAGGACATGACTTTTTAAAAGAGATAGGAGGATTGTCACAAAACAGGCAGGACGGACAGGCGGCGTGCGAAGCGAAAGACGCAGGTACAGACTAGCCTGTGTTGGGGTGGCGTAAGCCGCCCCAACCATCTGCCCCCGTTATCTAACAGGGGGGCACAAATTATCTGGAAACAGTCAATTACATATCAAAAAGTCCTTGAAAACAGAGGACTTTTCAAACATTCAAAGGAGTGTGACAAAATCGGTAACTGTCACATTCCTTTTTCGATTGGAGGGATTGAAACTGAATGATACCGATTGGATAAACGATTTTAAGGAAAAACGGACGCAATACGGCGTTTCCCAGAATCGTCTTGCGGTCATGGCTGGTATCAGTCGTGAGTATGTCAGCAGGATTGAATCTGGAAAAGTAGCCTTGACAGAAGAAATCAAGGGGAAATTCACGGACGCTCTGGAAAAGCTGAATCCAGAGAATCCGTTGGAAATGGTCTTGGATTACGTCAGAATCCGATTCCCCACACAGGACGTTCGGCACGTTGTTGAAGATATTCTGCAATTAAAGCTGGATGTAATGATACATGAGGACTACGGATTCTACTCCTATGCGGAATATTATGTGCTTGGTGATGTGTTCGTGCTAACATCACCTGATAAAGAGAAAGGCACACTGCTGGAGCTGAAAGGCAAAGGCTGTCGGCAGATGGAAAGTTATCTGCTGGCACAGCATAGGAGCTGGTATGACTTTCTCATGGACGCTCTGGTGGAAGGAGGTGTGATGAAACGTCTTGACCTTGCCATCAACGATATGGCAGGAATCTTGGATATTCCAGAGCTGACAGAGAAATGCAACCGTGAAGAATGTATTTCCGTATTCCGCAGCTTCAAGAGTTACCGCAGCGGTGAGCTGGTGAGAAGCAATGAACAGGACAGATACGGAATGGGAAATACGCTTTATATCGGTTCGCTCAAATCAGAGGTTTATTTCTGTATCTATGAAAAGGACTATGAGCAGTATGTGAAATACGATATTCCGATTGAAGATGCGAAAATCAAGAACCGTTTTGAAATCCGGCTGAAAAATGAGCGAGCCTATTATGCGGTGCGTGACCTGCTGACCTACCATGACGCAGAGCGTACCGCTTTTGACATTATCAACCGTTATATGCGGTTCGCTGACAAGGAGGTGGAGAAAAGACGCAGCGAATGGCAGACCAATGAGAAATGGGCGTACTTTATCGGCGCTGATCGTGGGCGTTTGAAATTGACGACCAAACCAGAGCCTTATACGCTCACTCGGACGCTGAACTGGATAAGCAGACAGGTAGCTCCCACATGGAAAGTCTTGCAGCAGATAGACAGTACCAACGGTACGACCTATCTCAAAGATATTTTAGACCATGCGAAGCTCACGGAGCGTCACAAGAAACTGATTGAACAGCAGACAACTTCTACAGAGGAAATCATCAACAAGGAGGAATGACAACATGAAACATATCTTATTTGATTTATTTTTAGTATCTCTTGGTGCAGGTATCGGAGTGGTTACAATGTGTCTGGTACGGGCTGGCAGCCAGTTTGACAGAGATATGGAAACATGGAAAAGAGGTGAGAAATAATGAATTTCGGACAGAACTTATACAACTGGTTTTTATCCAATGCACAGTCACTTGTGCTTATGGCAATCGCTGTTATCGGGGTGTATCTCGGTTTCAAGCGTGAGTTTTCCAAACTTATTGGCTTTCTGGTGATTGCCTTAATCGCTGTCGGTCTGGTATTCAATGCCGCTGGCGTGAAAGACGTACTGTTACAGTTATTCAATAAGATTATCGGGGCGTAATCATATTGTTATATCCTCCGCAAGATGTTATAATTTGTTGTAATTTAATGAATTGCGGAGGAATGATTATGAAAGATTTTATTGATTTCTTAAAATTACCGCCTAATATTCTAGGAGCTTTGTCTATTGCAAGCGGAGCATTATTACTATTGCCAGACCAGTTGGCTAAAAGGCTATATATGACAGAGTTTCGTGATAAATATGGATTTACAATAGGTATTATTTTTGTCGTTTCAACTGCTATACTAATAGTTCTTATAGTTAGTAAAATATATCATTACTTTTATGATAAGCATTCATCAAAAAAATTGGTTGAAGCACAAACAAAATATCTTAAAAGAATGACACCAGAACAAGTTATTGTGATTCGGGAGTTTATCAATGAACCAACACATACATTGCCACTTCCTTATAATAATGGATTGGTAATTGAGTTACAACACCTGCAAATTATTACACCAGCAGGACAAACTCATTTGGTAGATATGTTAGACCCTCAAATTCAATTCTTTTTGCAACCGTGGGTTATTCAGAGAATTAACAATGATGATGAATTAAGGCAAAAATTTTATTAAAATGAATTAGCAGTAAATCATAATAGGTTTGCTGCTTTTTTTATACAAAATTTTTAGATTGGAGGACAACATGAAAACAGATATTTTTGAGGATATGAAAGATTATATCGGCTGTAATGATGTTTCCGACCTGCCTTACCGCAAGCGTGAGGTATGGGAAGAAATCAAACGACAGATACCTCTTCAATATCCTAAAGAACAGTTAGAAAAGTTTTCTCACTATGTGTTTGGTGTAGATTATGCTGTTATAATGGGAATACTGGATATGATGAAAGGAAGTGACAGACCATGCAGGAAATGCGAGTTTACTTGTTAAATAATACAAAACCGTATCGTGAGGGTGACGAAGAATATTCTGGTGCTTGGTTCAACTGCCCTGTGGACTTTGAGGAAATCCGAGAAAAAATCGGTGTGGAACATGAAGAACAGATTGAGATTGCCGACTATGAGTTGCCCTTTGACTTACACAGCGATACGCAGCTCTGGGAAATCAATGCCAACTGCCGCATGGTTCTTGAATTGGAGGGTACGCCTATCGGCAATGAAATGAAAGCCATTCAGCAGAAATGGTTTTCCAGCTTCGAGGAATTTATCGACCACAAGGACGAGATACGCTACTATGATGTGGGTGACGGTGCAGCTCTGGCAGAATACCTTATCCGTGAAGAATATGTTTTTGGTGAGATTCCTCACGAACTGTTGAAACATATCGACTATCACTCCTATGGTAGTGAGCTGGAAATGGACGACAGATACTTATTTACCACAAGCGGCGTATTCCGCTATCAGTAAAGGGGTGATGTGGTATCGAAGAAATGCGAATCTATATCGCCAATCTTGGGAAATACAACGAGGGTGAGCTTGTGGGTGCGTGGTTTACGCCGCCCGTTGATTATGACGAGATGGCAGAACGTATCGGCTTGGATGACAGATACGAAGAATACGCAATCCATGATTATGAGCTACCCTTTGAGATTGACGAGTACACACCCATTGAGGAAGTCAACCGCCTGTGTGAAATGGTGGAGGACTTACCAGAAGACATACAGGACGAATTATCGGAACTGCTAGGCTATTACAGTAGCTTGGAAGATTTGTGCGAACATGCAGACGATATTATCCATTATCCCGATTGTGACGATATGACAGACGTTGCCTATTACTTCATAGATGAATGTCAAAGTCTGGGTGAGATACCAGACAGAATCCGCAGTTACATAGACTATGAAGCCTACGGGCGTGACCTTGATTTAGAGGGGTGTTTTGTCGTCACCAATCATGGCGTGTTTGAATGTCCGTATTAACAATTACAACTGAATATTTTTTATCTGCCAGTGAAATGACACTGGTTATTTTTTTGCAGCAGCCTTGAAACATAGGCTGCTGTTTCCATTTTAGAACAGAAAGGAGCTGTGAAAATTGAAGAAAATCAAAAGCTATACAAGCATATGGAGCGTGGAAAAAGTCATTTATGCAATCAACGACTTTCAACTCCCGTTCCCGCTCACATTCAGTCAGATGGCTTGGTTCGTGGTGTCGCTGTTTGTGGTGATTCTCTTTGGGGAGCTACCGCCCTTTAACATGATTGACGGTGCATTTCTCAAATACTTTGGAATCCCTGTGGCGTTCACTTGGTTTGTATCGCAAAAGACCTTTGACGGAAAAAAGCCTTTTGGATTCCTAAAATCCTGTGTGAGCTTTTTCCTCCGACCAAAAGTGACCTATGCAGGAAAAGCTATCAAACTGAAAAATCAGAAATTCAATACAAGCGTGACCGCAGTTAGGAGTGTGATGTATGTTCCCGATTAAGTACATAGAAAACAATCTGGTGTTCAACCATGACGGTGAGTGCTTTGCCTACTATGAGCTGACACCTTACAATTATTCGTTCCTGTCACCAGAAGAAAAATACATGGTGCATGACAACTTCCGTCAGCTTATCGCCCAGAACCGTGACGGAAAAATCCATGCCCTACAGATTGCCACAGAGGACAGCCTGCGTGCAGTACAGGAGCGTTCCAAAAAGGGAATCACAGGCAGATTAAAAGAGATTGCCTGTAAAAAGGTAGATGAACAGACAGAAGCGTTGGTTGAGATGATTGGTGAAAATCAGATTGACTACCGCTTTTTTCTTGGCTTCAAGCTGCTGGTAAATGAGGAAGAAATCAGCTTCAAGGGTATGCAAAAATCAGCAGCTATGACCTTTGCGGATTTTATCTATGAAGTCAATCACAAGCTGATGGGTGACTTCGTTTCCATGAGTAATGATGAAATCAACCGTTTCCTAAAGATGGAAAAACTCTTGGAAAGCAAAATCTCACGCCGCTTTCAGTTCCGCAGACTAGATAAGAACGACTTCGGCTACCTCTTGGAACATATCTACGGGAATACCGGCGTTGCCTACAGTGATTACAGTTATGACCTCCCGATAAAAAAGTTAAAGCGTGAAACACTGGTGAAGCGATATGACCTTATCCGTCCGACACGCTGCATGATTGAAGAAAACCAGCGATACCTAAAGATTGAGCGTGAAGATCAGACAACTTTTGTTGCCTACTTCACGATTAACAATATCGTGGGTGAGCTGGATTTTCCGTCAAGCGAGATATTTTATTATCAGCAACAGCAATTCACGTTCCCCGTTTCCACTTCTATGAATGTGGAAATCGTCACCAACAAAAAGGCTCTGACGACTGTTAGGAACAAAAAGAAAGAGCTGAAAGACTTGGATAATCATGCTTGGGAATCCAACAACGAAACGGGAAGTAACGTCATGGACGCTCTGGATTCGGTGAATGAACTGGAAACAAATTTAGACCAGTCCAAAGAATCCATGTATAAATTATCCTACGTTATCCGTGTGGCAGCTGACACTCTGGAAGAATTGAAACGCCGCTGTGATGAAGTCAAAGATTTCTATGATGATTTGAACGTCAAGCTGGTTCGCCCATTCGGTGATATGTTGGGGTTGCATGGTGAGTTTATCCCGTCCAGCAAAAGATATATCAATGATTATATCCAATACGTCACTTCGGACTTTCTCGCCGGACTTGGCTTCGGTGCGACACAGCAGCTTGGGGAAACGGACGGTATCTATATCGGCTATAACCTTGATACAGGAAAGAACGTCTATCTAAAACCTAGCCTTGCAGCACAGGGCGTAAAAGGTTCTGTGACAAATGCTCTTGCGGCTGCTTTTCTCGGTTCGCTCGGTGGTGGGAAGTCTTTCTGTAACAACCTTATCATCTATTATGCGGTGCTGTTTGGAGGAAAAGCGGTCATTGTAGACCCAAAATCAGAGCGTGGTAACTGGCAGGAAACGATACCCGACATTGCACAGGAAATCAAGATAGTTAATCTCACCAGTGAGGACAAAAACAGAGGACTTCTTGACCCGTATGTGATTATGAAGCGAACAAAGGACGCTGAAAGTCTGGCAATCGACATTCTGACATTCCTTACAGGTATTTCGTCCCGTGACGGTGAGAAGTTCCCTGTATTAAGGCGTGCAATCCGTTCCGTGACACAGAGCAAAAAACGAGGACTGCTCCGTGTCATTGATAAATTAAGGAAAGACGGTTCTCCTGTGGCAGAAAATATCGCAGACCATATCGAGAGCATGACCGATTATGACTTTGCACACCTTTTATTCTCGGACGGTGATGTGGAGCAGTCCATCAGTTTAAACAGGCAGCTCAACATCATACAGGTGGCAGACCTTGTGTTGCCGGATAAGGACACGAAGTTTGAAGAATACACCACAATGGAATTATTGTCCGTGGCTATGCTGATTGTCATTAGTACCTTTGCCCTTGATTTTATCCATTCCGACAGGAGCATTTTTAAGATGGTGGACTTGGACGAGGCGTGGACGTTCCTACAGGTGGCACAGGGGAAAGCATTGTCTAACAAGCTGATTCGTGCTGGACGCTCCATGAATGCTGCTGTTTACTTCGTTACACAAAACTCTAGTGATGTGGACGATGAAAAGATGAAGAACAATATCGGCTTAAAGTTTGCGTTCCGTTCTACAGACATAAAGGAAATCAAGAATACTCTTGAATTTTTCGGTGTGGATAAGGAGGACGAGGGCAACCAGAAACGACTTAGGGATTTGGAAAACGGACAATGCCTGTTTCAAGATTTGTATGGGCGTGTGGGCGTTATCCAGATTCACCCTGTATTCTCTGACCTGTTCCATGCCTTTGATACCAGACCGCCAGTGCAGACGGAAGAAATGAGGTGAAGCCTATGGACAAGAGAAAAATAGTCCGTTATCTGCTTATCACGCTTTCGGTGATTCTCGGTGTGCTGGTATTTTTATCTATCACGGGTACGGTAGCTCATGCGGCTGGTCTGGTAGACAATACGGTGAGTGACGCTAACACCTATTCCAAATATCCGCTGGAAAACTACCAGCTTGATTTCTATGTGGATTCAAGTTGGGATTGGCTGCCGTGGAACTGGCTTGACGGTATCGGCAAAAGTATTCAGTACGGACTATATGCCATCACAAACTTTGCCTGGACGGTGAGCTTATACATTTCCAATGCGACGGGATATGTGGTACAGGAAGCCTACAAGCTGGACTTTATCTCTGATACCGCAAGCTCTATCGGAAAGAACATTCAGACGTTGGCTGGTATCACTTCCAGCGGTTTTTCCAGTGAGGGATTTTATGTGGGATTTCTGCTTATCCTTATTCTGGTAATGGGTATCTATGTGGCATACACAGGACTTATCAAGAGGGAAACCACAAAAGCAGTTCATGCGGTGATTAACTTCCTTGTGGTGTTTATCCTGTCAGCTTCTTTTATTGCATACGCCCCCAATTATATCAGCAAAATCAATGACTTTTCCGCAGATATAAGCAGCTCGGCATTATCGCTCGGTACAAAAATCGTGCTGCCCGATTCCAACAGCAAAGGAAAAGACAGCGTAGATTTAATAAGAGACAGCCTGTTTTCCATACAGGTGAAACAACCGTGGCTGCTTTTACAGTACGGAGAATCGGATATAGAAACGCTCGGTTCTGACCGTGTGGAAAGCCTGTTATCGGAAAGTCCAGACACGGACGACAGAGAGGACGTTGTGATTGAGGAAATCGAGGATAAGGACAATGACTATTTGAGCGTCACAAAGACCATGACCCGTTTAGGTATGGTAGTGTTCCTGTTTATCTTCAATATTGGTATCTCGGCATTTGTCTTTCTGCTTACCGGCATGATGATTTTCTCGCAGGTGCTATTCATCATTTACGCCATGTTCCTGCCGATTAGTTTTATCCTCTCCATGATACCGACTTATGAGGGCATGACAAAAAAGGCTCTTACGAAGCTGTTCAATACCATTATGATGAGAGCCGGAATCACACTGATTATTACCACAGCCTTTAGTATCTCGACTATGTTTTATTCCATTTCCTCCGGCTATCCGTTTTTCATGGTGGCATTTCTACAGATAGTCACCTTTGCCGGAATCTATTTTAAATTAGGTGACTTGATGGCAATGTTCAGCCTGCAATCTTCCGATACACAGCAAGTCAGCAGACGAATCATGCGACACCCGTATATGTTCCTCAACCGCAGGGCAAGACGCTTGGAGCGTAAAATCGGTAGGACAATGGCGGCTGGTGCTGCTGGCGGTGTAGCTGGTGCTGCGGCGGCTTCTGCTTCTACGAAAAAGGCAGACAATACCAAACAGACAGGTAATACGCATACCAGAGCAAATCACAATACTTCTGCTTCTTCCAGTGGAGGTAACAGCAAGCCGCCAGCTCTGCCGGATTCCAAATCACAGAAGCCGCTTGCATTGCCGGATAAGAAAAGTCAGACGGATTCCTCACAGACCGTACATAGTTCACAGAGCAATACGCAGGAATCACAGTCTACCTCAAAGCGTGGAATCGTGGATAAAAAATCGGTATCGAAACAGTCGCAGTCAGAGAAACAGAATCCACAGCGTCCGAGTGTGGATAAGGAACAGGACAAGCTGGAATCAAAGGATAAAGAGCGACAGGTCACCGGATCAGCGACAAAGAGAGCTGCCCCGGTGCATGAGCGACCAGCCACAACGCCTGTTCCTGTAAAATCGGATTCACAGGCGGCAGCTTCAAAACAAGAGCAGAAAGTCAAAGAGCGTCCTGTCACAGTGACAAAGGAGCAGCCGCAATCAAGCAAGAGTAAAGAGCCTGTGACAAAATCACAGGAGAATGTAAGAACACAGGTTGTCAGAGAATCCCGTCCGGCAGATAAACAGACTTCATCAGCAGTAAATAAACATTCACAAGCTACCACAGATATTTCAAGGCAAACGGTACAACGTCAGAAGCAGACAAAGACGGTTCAGAAAAAGACCACAAATCAATCAACAATGAAGAAATCTACAAGTAAGAAAGGCGGCAAGAAATGAAGTTAAGGCATTTTGCTGTGTTCGGTGGGATTTTCACAGTGATTATCTGTCTGCTTCTGTTCCTGTTTATCGTGACCGCAGATGATGAAGAAAGCGGCTCTTCCAGCTTGGATTTTTCTGGACTGAACCTGTCAGCAGAAGTCTTGAAACATCAGCCTACGGTAGAAAAATACGCAAAGGAATACGGGATTTCTGACTATGTGAATTACCTGCTTGCGATTATGCAGGTGGAATCCGGCGGCACTGGCACGACAGACGTTATGCAAGCCAGTGAATCACTTGGTCTACCGCTTAATTCCTTGTCTGTGGAGGATTCCATCAAACAAGGGTGTAAATACTTCTCGGAGCTTTTGAAATCCGCAGAAGCGAAAGGCTGTGACATCAACACAGTGGTACAGTCCTATAACTATGGCGGCAGCTTCATTGATTACGTTTCCAGTCATGGGAAAAAGTACACCTTTGAGCTGGCGGTCAGTTTCGCAAAGGACAAGTCCGGCGGTGTCAAAGTCACCTATAAGAATGAGATTGCCATAAAAGAAAATGGCGGCTGGCGTTACAGGTACGGGAATATGTTCTATGTAAAATTAGTCAGCCAGTATTTGGCTGTGCCTAGTTTCAGTGACGCTACCGCACAGGCAATCTTCAATGAAGCGTTGAAGTATCAAGGCTGGAAGTATGTGTATGGCGGCAGCAATCCCAACACTTCTTTTGACTGTTCGGGATTGGTTCAGTGGTGCTACGGAAAGGCTGGTATCAGCTTACCCCGTACCGCACAGGCACAGTATGACGCTACGCAGCACATACCGCTGTCACAGGCAAAAGCTGGTGATTTGGTATTCTTCCACTCAACCTATAACGCTGGAACATACGTCACTCATGTAGGAATCTATGCTAGAAACAACAGAATGTATCATGCTGGCGACCCTATCGGATATGCAGATTTAACAAGCTCGTACTGGCAGCAACACTTGATTGGTGCCGGACGAGTGAAAACCAATTAGAAAGGAATGGTGCTATGCTATTTAAGAAAAAGGATAAGGAATCAAAACCAAAAAAGGAAAAGAAAGTGCCTGTGATGAAAGTTGGCACGCATAAGAAAACCGTGATTGCCTTATGGCTGGTGCTGATTGCCAGTGTCAGCTTTGGGGTGTATAAGAATTTCACCGCCATTGATATGCACACGGTACATGAGAAAGAAGTCATTGAGCAGCGTATTGTTGATACCAACAAGATAGAGAATTTCGTCAAGGCATTTGCGAAGTCCTACTATTCTTGGAGCAACACGCAGGAATCCATTGAGAAACGAACCGCAGCCATCAACCAATATCTGACAAAGAGCTTACAGGATTTGAATGTTGATACCGTCCGTATGGATATACCTACAAGCTCTACGGTAACAGACGTTAAGATTTGGGAGGTTGAAGCGGCTGGAATGAACGACTTTACCGTTGTCTACTCGGTAGATCAAACGGTAACGGAGGGAGAAACTACTATCGGCTACACTTCCGCTTATATGGTGGTAGTTCATGTAGATGGTGACGGAAATCTGGTTATTACACAGAATCCGACCATCAGCAGCATACCAACAAAATCCGGCTATGAACCAAAAACAAAAGAATCGGACGGAACAGTGGACGCTGCCACTGCGGAGGAAGTTACAGAGTTCTTGGAAACATTCTTCAAGCTATACCCTACCGCAACAGAAAAGGAGCTTGCCTACTATGTATCGGGGAATGTGCTGGAACCTGTGAATTGTGAGTATGTGTTCTCGGAGCTGGTAAATCCTATCTTTACACAAGATGGTGAACAGGTGAAAGTGTCCGTATCAGTGAAATATCTCGACCAGAGGACAAAGGCAACACAGATTTCACAGTTTGATTTGACACTGGAAAAAGATAGTAACTGGAAGATTGTAAAATAATGAAGATGGGGAATGGACATTAAAAACCGTTCCCCTTTAATCATTTTCATTCACGTTTAATTTTTTTAACTGCTATTGCTTATTGTGCTACAAAAAATGCCATTCTTAATTTGGAAGATTAGTTCCAGAAAAATCAGAAAGAATATTGACACATAAGTGATGTGTGTATATAATGTGCATATATAAACATCACACTAAAGGAGGAAAGATATTTGAAGATAGTAATATCTAATACATCTGAAAATCCTCTTTACCAGCAAATCAAAGACCAAATAAAAGACGCTATCTTAAGAGAGGAATTAGTGGAGGGCGACGCCCTTCCGTCTATCCGTTCCTTTGCAAATGATTTAAAAGTCAGCGTCCTAACAATACGGAGGGTATATGATGAATTGGAAAAAGAGGGATTTATTACAAGTCAAGTCGGTATCGGGACTTTTGTTTCTACAAGTAATATTGAATTATTAAGGGAGTCCAAACGGCGACTTGTAGAGAAAAAAATGCTTGATATGATACAGACAGCTAAATCACTAAATATCAGCAAAGAGGAATTAAATGCCATGATGGACATTCTATACGAGGAGGAAAACTGAATGGACAATATTTTAGAAGTATCTGGAATCAATAAAAGTTACGATGATTTTTCCTTGAAGGACATCTCATTCTATTTACCAGAGGGATGTATCACTGGATTTGTGGGAATTAACGGGGCAGGTAAGACAACCACTCTACGAAGTATTTTAGGGCTTACCAACAATGTGTCGGGGAAAATAAATTTTTTTGGTATGGACATAAAGGGAAATGAAAGCGAAATAAAAGACCGTATCGGTATTGTGCTTGATGATGGTTGTTTTTATGATGAATTAACCATTTCAGAAATGAAAAGCATCATAGCACCTGCCTATAAAAACTGGTGTGAACAAGATTTTATTGATTACTTAGAACGTTTCGAGCTTAACCCAAAGCAAAAAATCAATACACTGTCGAAAGGTATGCGTATGAAATATGCTTTGGCATTAGCTCTTTCACATAAAGCGGAGCTACTTATTATGGACGAACCGACAAGCGGACTTGACCCACTGGTACGAAGCCAGCTTTTGGATATATTAAAAGATTATATGAACAAAGATGGAAAAGGTGTATTTTTTTCTACGCATATTACCTCTGATTTAGACAAAATTGCAGATATGCTGATTATGATTGATAGTGGGCAGATTGTTTTTCAAGAAGAAAAAGACCAGTTGCTTGACAGCTATCGAATTATAAAAGGAAGTGCAGAGAAACTGAATTCAGATACACGAAAGATGTTTCTTTGCACAGAAGAAAGTGCATTTAATTTTACGGGAATTACAAAACAGGCTTCTGTTGTTATGGAATGTATGCAGGATGTTCTTATAGAACGACCAACGATTGAAGACATTATGCTTGCGAATGTGGAAAGGAGAAAAAAGAATGTTATTTAGCTTAGTAAAAAAAGATTTTCTAATTGTAAAGAAATATGTGGGTATTATGCTTATTGTATCCTTTTTAATTCCGCCTATTATGCTTTGGCGTACACCTGAAGCGGCTGGAGCTATGGGTTTCACACTTACTATTATTTTCAGTATTTTTATGTTGACACAATATGTTTCCTTAAAGGAACATCAATATCCGAAAGCCGCTACTCTGCTTTGTGCAACGCCATATCCCCGTAGGCTGATTGTACTTTCAAAATATTTATTTTGTCTGGTTATTTATGCGGTATGCTGTTTGATTTTTGGGATTGACACACTTCTTTTCCCAAAACTTGGAACGTTTGATATTAGGATGGCGGTTATCATTTTTTTTACGGTCACTGTATTTTTATCTGTTTATTTTCCTGCTTTATATAAACTGGGATATGAAAAAACAAAATTTTTCTTTGTCTTAGTTATTATGGCATCCCCTATTTTGTTTGCAGCTCTGTTTAAACCAGAAAATAAGATGAAGTTTGATTTCTTAAATACGGTTTCCACAACAATGCTCATTATTTTTGGTATTGTAATTAGTCTTATCATTTTTTCAATATCCGCTATTCTGTCAATTAAGTTTTTTGAAAAGAGCGATTTGGCATAGGAGGTATCGTATGGAACATGATGTAATTATTTTGTATTTGATAGCAGGAGTATCGTTTACTTTCGCCTTGTTTAATTGTATTTTGTTTGCCTTGAAACATGGAAAGAC
This sequence comes from Blautia difficilis, assembly GCF_014297245.1. Classification (NCBI taxonomy): domain Bacteria; kingdom Bacillati; phylum Bacillota; class Clostridia; order Lachnospirales; family Lachnospiraceae; genus Blautia; species Blautia difficilis. The sequence goes on from NZ_JACOQG010000012.1 coordinate 14,578, forward strand.
AATGAAAACAAATGGAATGATTGTTTCAATAAAGTCTACAAACCCGACAAACGAAAAATGGCGTAATGCAAAACTGGCAGAGGTTTCCTATCTGGTAAATGGCAAGCGGATTGTGTCAAAAAATCGCATACAGGTTTCTCTTACCTCCGAGATAGGAACGCATATTCCTATCCGATATGACCGAAACCAACCAGACAAAATATACAGTTATTCAGTAAAACGAATTATTATAGGATTTTTAATTGGTGTAGGTAGCATACTTATAGCTGCGTTTATGCAAATTCATTAGAGAAAGGGGATATAGGATATGCCACATTTTCCAGAATGGTTTATAGTCATTTGTGTGTTGTTCCCTATTGCCAATTTGATTTATAAGGCATGGAAAAACAGAAAGAAATAGCAAAGTGGAGGTAATGATGAAAAAAACGGAATGGATACGCTGCCCTGTTTGTGGCAACAAAACCCGTGACAGAATTAGAGAAGATACGGTTTTAAAAAATTACCCGCTCTATTGTCCGAAATGTAAACAGGAAACCTTAATAGAAGCCAAAAATCTACAAATAATAGTAATCAAAGAGCCAGACGCACAGACGCAGAGCCGATAACACCGAGAATAGTTTTATCTTGGGTTATCGGCTTATTTTATTGGAAAGCTAAAAAGCATAGGATTACTCCTCCACTTCCTTAGACTTGATGATTCCGTCAATAACGCTTTCCATGATAACTAAATCTTTGTCGGACAGGTTATCAAGCTGCTTTTCCAACTGTATTCTTCTGGTGCTTTTCACCAGATCAGAAGCAGGCAGGAAAAAAGCGTCTGTTGATACATTCAATAAATGAACAAGGTCATAAAATACTTGTAAACTTGGGTGCTGCCCTTTGTTTTCAATATTCGTCAAATAGCGTGGGTCAATCTCAATCATTGCTCCCACTTGTTCACGGGTAAGACCTTGTTTCATGCGAGCTTCTTTGATTGCAAGACCAAAGGCTCTAAAATCATACTTATCTTCTTTTTTACGCATATGTAATCACCTCACTACATTTTACTGTTCCTGTTGATTTTCTAACAGGTATAGAAAAACGCATAGTATGGTTTGTAAGTTCCTATCTGCGTAAAAGGAACATTAAAAAAGTGCTGCATTGCGGTAAATAAAAAAAACCGCTATTGTCAGTAGCATTTTTGCATGTTAAAAATTTTCTTTGTTTAGATGGCGGTTGACAAGCCGCCTTTTTTCCATCCCCGAAAAACAGTATATAGGTTTGGGGTTAGCGGCTTTAGGAGGTAGCCGCATTGAGAAACCTACATAATCGACAATCTTTGATATATCCGATATTGTCAAAAAAATCTTAGCCTTTAAAGCGGTACAATATACCCTTGAATATGGTTTTTCACATTACATAGCAGGAATAACTATAAAAGCACAAGAACAGCATTCATTTTATGCTCTTGTGCTTTTTTGCTGCTTAAAAAAATTTTTTGACTTTTTTCTGATTTGGGTTACAAATCGCTCCTCCGTGTTGAGTGTTAGTGCGGAAAGAGGTAAAAAGCCTTTTCGCTTTAGCAACGTCAACTTGAAAGGAGGTGAGATTATGAAACCTTCTTCATTTGAGAACGCTATAAGACTTCAATTTGACTGTCTGGCTCGTAAGGTGATTGGCAGAACTGTAAAGAACTACAACAAAGAACTTGCCAGACGTGCAAAGCATGAAATATCTTTCTGTGAAATACCAGAGCTGGAATTAAACCAGTTGGGTGTATCGGACGAATACCCGATTGAATTTACTTCCTTTGATGTGTTCGGTACAGAAGTTCGTGTCTATGATGAGAAATTATGTGAAGCAATCAAAAAATTAAGCGAAAGACGACGCAATGTTGTGTTAATGTTCTATTTTCTGGAATTACCAGACGCAGAAATCGCAGAGATTTTGGATATTTCCAGAAACTCTGTTTATAGAAACAGAATGTGTTCACTAAAGCTCATTAGAGATATGTATGAGGAGGAATTATAACATGATGAAGTCTACAAAAAAGTGTCCTCTATTCTCCACAATCAGTTTAGCTGCTGATGGCGACGAAGTGGCAATAGAGAAAATATTAAATCACTATGACGCTTACATATCAAAAGCAAGTTTACGCCCGTTCTATGATGAACACGGAAATATGTATATTGTGGTCGACATGGAACTGAAAGGCAGAATCAGAGCTGCTCTTATTAAAGCAATTCTAGGTTTTGAAGTCAGAGTGAAATAAGCGAATATATACGGAGTGTTCTATCACCTCATTCCAGCTCCGTTTTACAAGTGTTCTTTGAAAAATGAATAAAGTAATCAGATACGTTTGATATACGGTGAGCCGACGGACTGGAACGCCATGACCCACGAAAGGAGGAATAAAGAAGCGAGCGACCATGCCAGTGATCCGTAAGCGACTGTTGGAAAAGTTGCTGCCATGACCTGTATATCAGAATAATGATACACCCGTATGACACGGTTCACCCATCAGAATGGGAATGGTGAAATTCCAGTGGAGCTTTCCAAAGCCATCTGATTACTTCTTATTTATAGACAAATTCTTTCATAATGTACAAGCATTTTTGCATACTTTGTAAATATATTGTAGTGAGGTGGTTCAATGGCAAATGACGCAAAGGTAGTTTGCAAGAATGTTTTTAAAAATTGTGATAGAGCGGCGTTTACAAAAGCATTTACTCTAAAATGGATAGAGTTGATAAATCAATATGAAAAAAATAAAGGAAAGACAACTCCTGCTAGATGATAGACAAACTATCCTACGAGATGTTATAATAACATTATGTAGAGATAGTTTGTTTCGTCTTCTCTAAAAGGAGAACGAAGCATGATAGAATCAAAATCAAGAGTTGCTATTTATTGCCGCTTATCAGAGGAAGATAGAAACAAACAATCAGAAACAGACGACAGTAACAGTATTCAGAATCAAAAGTCAATGTTACTTCAATACTCATTAGAGCATGGTTGGGAAGTCTACAACATATACAGTGATGATGATTACACTGGTTCTGACAGACGACGACCAGAATTTAACAGGTTGTTGGAGGACGCAAAGAATCGTAAATTTGATATTGTCCTTTGTAAGACACAATCCAGATTTACCAGAGAACTAGAATTAGTGGAAAAATATATCCACGGTCTTTTCCCTATTTGGGGTATTCGTTTCATCAGCATTGTTGATAATGCAGATACCGCTAATAAAGGAAATAAGAAATCAAGACAGATAAATGGTCTGGTGAATGAGTGGTACTTAGAGGATATGTCAGAAAACATTAAAAGCGTTCTCACTGACAGAAGAAAGAACGGACACCATATCGGTGCTTTTGCCCTGTATGGTTACAAAAAAGACCCTGACGTAAAAGGGCATTTGATTATTGATGAAGAAGCTGCGGAAGTTGTCAGAGAAGTTTTTACACTGTTTTCACAGGGATATGGAAAGACCGCCATTGCCCGTATGCTGAATGACAGAGGAATACCAAACCCTACGGAATACAAACGACTTCATGGTTTGCGTTACAAGCAGCCTAAAACGAAAAACAGTACCCTATGGAAATATTTTGCCATATCAGATATGTTGGTGAATGAAATCTATATCGGGAATATGGTTCAAGGGAAATATGGCAGCGTTTCTTATAAGACAAAGCAAAACAAACCCAGACCAAAAGACGAGTGGTACAGAGTTGAGGGTACACATGAGCCGATTATTGACCGTGAGTTATGGGATAGGGTTCAAGCATTGGTAGCTCAAAAGGCAAAACCTTTCACAGTTGGCACAATCGGCTTATTTGCCAGAAAAGCTCGCTGTATGAATTGTGGTTATACAATGCGTTCATCAAAGAATCGTGGTAAACATTATTTACAATGTTCTAACCGCCATGTAGCAAAGGACGCTTGTATAGGTTCTTTCATTTCAGTAGACAAATTGGAAAAAGCTGTGATTGACGAACTTAATAAGTTATCCGCAGAATATCTGGATAAAGATGAGCTTGAACAAAATGTGCAATTCAATAATGACTTGCGAGGTCAAAAAGAAGCTCTGGAAACGGAGATTGCTGCTTATCAAAAAAAGATTGCGGAATACACAAAAGGAATCCGTGAACTATATTTAGATAAGGTAAAGGGTATTCTTTCCGAACTTGATTACTTGGATTTATCTAAAGACTTCTCAACACAAAAAGAAAGGCTCGAAAAACTGGTAATTGATACGCAGAAACAGCTTGATGTTATTGAAAGAAAAATGCTGATTGGCGATAACAGACGACAGTTAATCGAGCAATATACAAATCTTGAACACTTAGACAGGGAAACGGTTGAAAAGCTGATTGATTATGTATTGGTCGGTAAGAAAGACCCTGTAACTAAGGAAGTACCTATTGAAATACATTGGAATTTCTAAAGTTCTCATATCTGGCAGCTAGTATGCCAGATTATCGGGAACTATCTTTTAAAACCTCAATGTTGTCTTTACACAATCGTACCATCTGCTGCAAGATCTTCAAATAAATCCGTAACAGGATCTCCCTTACTCTGAAACTCACAGGCATTAAAAGGAATTCCTCCTGCAGCCTGAGGCCATACCCCCACTGTATGATCAATATAGTAAGGTCCAAAACCTGACTTTTCAATTTCCTCCATGGAGAGATCCCGTGTAAGCTGATGAACAATGGTAGATACCATCTCTAAATGTGCCAGTTCCTCTGTCCCGATATCATTCAGCACTGCTGCAGCCATACGGTTTGGCATGGTAAACCTCTGAGACAGATACCTCATGGATGCCCCGATCTCACCATCCGGGCCACCATACTGGCTGAGGATATACTGTGCAATCTTTGCATTCGGTTTGGTAATATTCACCGGATACTGAAGTCTTTTTTCATAATTCCACATAAGCTATCTGCATCCTCCTTCCCTTTCCCAGGGAAATGGCTGTTCCATCCATTTCCAGCTCTCTGACTCTGACATATCCGTACAATCTATAGTAAGAGGTCCAAAGTTTTGGGCATATTCTTCCAGAAGTTCTTTCCTCTCCTTTACCATTTTTCTGCATAACATCAGAGCCCTCTCATCACAGGGATGGGTATCCAGGTATAAAAGCAGATCATCTACAGCAAAGCTGACCTGATTTATCCGATTCAGAAGCTGCTTTCCGGATCTGTTTTCGTTCATCGGAACCCACCTCTCTTTCCGCAGAATGGCTTGCAAAGCTGTGGGAAAACTGTTCCCACATTCAGAGCGTAAGACAACTCAAAAATATCTGTAAATTCCTGACTGGGAACATACGCCATGGCAGGTTCCGGAGATTTGGGGCGGGTAACCATTTCATTCATTGGCTGCTGGCGGTTCATGCCGCAGGTTCGGTTATAGGGTCTGCCACAGGAACAGGCCATATGATAATTTTCCATATTCAATCCTTCCTGATATCATTTTCTATATTCAGTTACCCTATATTTTATGATACCTTTCCCAAAAGGTGCCCAGATTACCTATTATGTATTTTTTTACTAGCATTCCTAACGCCAAAAAAATCACAAAATTTTCATATTTACAAACAGATTTAATAATGCTATAGTATCTTTGTTTTCATATGTATAAAAGCTATATAATATTATAAAATATTTCGGGGGAGCTGTTGCACAGATTATCATTGGGGATAACAGAAAGTGCATCAGCCCCTTGACTATCTTTTGGAGGAATTATGCAGATTATTATTGTTGGGTGTGGAAAGGTCGGCCGAACTCTTGCCGAACAGTTACAGGAAGAAGACTCCGATATAACTCTTATTGATGTCTCTGCCAATGTGATCAACTCATTGCAGGATGACATTGATGCAATGGGAATTGTAGGAAACGGTGCCAGCATCAATACGCTTATGGAAGCCGGGGTTGACAAGGCAGACATTCTCATTGCAGTGACAGGCTCTGACGAAATGAATCTTCTTTGCTGCCTGATCGCCCAGAAAACAGGACACTGCCAGACAATCGCCAGAGTCCGCAATCCTATTTACGGCAACGAAATCGGCTTTATCAAGAAGCGTCTCGGTGTAAACATGATCATCAATCCGGAACTGGCAGCAGCCCAGGAGATTTCCCGTCTGCTCCGCTTCCCCTCTGCCATTAAAATCGATACCTTTTCCAGAGGACGGGTAGAGCTTTTGAAATTCAAGGTGCTGCCTGAGTTTGGACTGGATGGTATGACGATTTCGCACATTACAGAGACACTCAAATGCGATGTGCTTTTCTGTGCCGTTGAGAGCAGAGATCAGGTTTCTATCCCAGGCGGTAATCATATGATCCACAACGGAGACAATATTTCTATTCTTGCTTCTCCGGTAAATGCAGCTACCTTTTTCAAAAAAATCGGACTGAAGACCCATCAGGTGAAAAATGCCATCATCGTAGGCGGTGGTACAATCTCCTACTATCTGACCAAGGCACTGCTTGACATGAATATTTCCGTAAAAATCATTGAGCAGAATACAGCCCGCTGCGAGACCCTGAGTGATCTGCTTCCCAATGCCACTATTATCAATGGTGACGGAACCAACCGCAATCTTCTCATGGAGGAAGGTCTGCCCCAGACTGAAGCTTTTGTGTCTCTTACCAATCTGGATGAGGAAAATGTTTTCCTTGCACTGTTTGCCAAAACGATTTCCAATGCCAAGCTGGTAGCCAAGGTCAACCGTCTTGCTTTTGACGATGTTATTGACAATCTGGATATTGGAAGTGTGATCTATCCCAAATATATCACTTCTGACACGATTCTGCAGTATGTACGTGCCATGCAGAACAGTATCGGAAGTAATGTAGAAACCCTTTATCATATTCTGGACAATAAGGCAGAGGCTCTGGAATTTGCCATCCGTGATAATTCTCCGGTAGTTGGGATTCCGCTGTCAGAGCTGAATCTCCGCCAGAATCTTCTGGTTGGATATCTCAACCATAATGGTGTAGTAAAAATTCCCCGCGGACATGACACCATCCAGGTAGGTGATACTGTAATCATCGTAACTACCCATAAGGGACTTCGTGATATTACAGACATTCTTGAGAAGTAAAGGAGTCTGATCATGAATTATTCTATTATTTTTTATATTATCGGATGGATTCTCAAGCTGGAAGCTATATTTATGTTTCTTCCCGGCATCACCGCCGTGATTTACGGCGAAACTTCCGGCTTTGCTTTTCTGATCACCATTATCATCTGTCTGGCTCTTGGCATTCCACTCACCTGGAAAAAGCCATCCAAAAAAGCATTTTACACAAAAGAAGGGTTTGTAACAGTCGCTTTAAGCTGGATTGTACTAAGTATTATGGGAGCACTCCCTTTTATCTTCAGCGGAAGCATTCCAAACCCTGTAGATGCAATATTTGAAACTGTATCCGGTTTTACCACTACCGGAGCCAGTATTCTGGCTGATGTAGAAATCCTTCCCCACTGTGTACTGATCTGGAGAAGCTTTACACACTGGATCGGCGGTATGGGTGTTCTGGTATTTATCCTGTCTCTCCTGCCTCTAACAGGCGGTTATCATATGAACCTGATGAAAGCAGAGAGCCCGGGGCCTTCTGTCAGCAAGCTGGTTCCCAAAGTACAGTCCACTGCAAAAATTCTGTATGGAATTTATTTTGTCATGACAGTGATACAGATCATTCTTCTGCTTCTTGGAGGAATGCCTCTGTTTGATTCCCTCTGTACTGCTTTTGGTACTGCAGGTACCGGAGGATTCGGCATCAAATCCGACAGTATGGCCGGATACAGCACTTACCTTCAGGTTGTGATCACTATATTTATGATCCTGTTTGGAATTAACTTCAATGCCTATTTCCTGCTTATCACCAGGAAATTTGCCCAGGCCTTTAAAATGGAGGAAGTCCGCTATTATCTGGGAATTATTGCGATTGCAGTATTGATCATTACCTGCAACATTTATCACATGTACGGAAGTGTATCAGAATCCCTTCAGCAGGCAGCCTTTCAGGTAGGATCTATCATTACAACCACCGGCTATGCCACAACAGATTTTAACCTGTGGCCGGAGATTTCACGAACTATACTGGTAATGCTTATGTTTGTAGGAGCCTGTGCAGGAAGTACCGGCGGCGGTATCAAGGTTTCCAGGATCCTGATCCTTTGTAAAACAATCCGCAAGGAACTTCATATTTTTTTGCACCCCAATGCAGTAAAAAAAATAAAGATGGATGGCAAAGTCATTCCTCATGAAGTGCTTCGCTCTACCAATATCTTTATCATTGTTTATATACTGATCTTTGCCGGATCTATTTTCCTGATTGCCTTTGATGACTTTGACCTGATTACAAACTTTACTGCAGTTGCAGCAACCTTTAATAACATCGGACCCGGTCTGGAGATAGTAGGTCCTATCGGAAACTTCGAAATGTTTTCCTGGTTTTCCAAAATCGTCCTCTCTTTTGATATGCTGGCAGGCCGACTGGAAATTTTCCCATTACTGCTGCTGTTTGTAAGGGATACCTGGAAAAAATTCTAAGACTCAGAGAAATATATCTCTAAATTTATTTTATCTTTTACATTTTGTTCATATATTATCCATATTTATTGGGTATAGTATCAGTAAGAAAGATAACTATATCTTTCTTATAAATATTTTTCTTTTTCATACGCGCCGGTACGTAAGTACCGGCCTCCTTCCATTTTATGGGAGTTTTTTTTTATTTTCTGCCAACTCCCTCATAATCAAATGCCGGGATAAAGCTCTCCCTGGCAGTCTCACCTTCCTGAAAAAAACCATTTTCTATTCCAAGTTCCAATGCTGCATTCAATACCTTTTCATATTCCCTTTTTGTTACCCTGCGATTTAATTCCCTGTATTTCTCCTGCTCATAAACTGGTGTATACTGGTTCATAATGCTGATATAAATCTGCGTTCCAAATGCACGCTGTAAATGCTTCAGTACCTGAATGGAATTTCTGGTATGTCCCGGCAGGATTAAATGCCTCACAATGGTTCCTTTTTTAATATATCCATTCTCATCAAAAACAACAGGACCGGTCTGACGCACCATCTCTGCCAGTGCATTTCCTACAATTTCAGGATAATCCGCTGCATGGGAAAACTGCTGTGCCAGCAAAGGATCTGCATATTTATAATCAGGCAGATAAACATCTACATACCCCTCCAGAAGCTTTAAGGTTTCCACCTTCTCATAACCACTGGAATTATACACCACCGGCAATCCCATTCCCTGTTTTCCTGCTATATCCAAAGCTGCAGTAATCTGAGGCACATAATGGGCTCCTGTAACCAGATTGATGTTTGCTGCTCCCTTGTCCTGAAGCTCCAGAAAAATTTCAGCCAGCCGTTTTACATTAATCTCACAACCGTCCTTTCCAATAGCAATCTCACGATTCTGGCAAAAGCAGCACCGTAGCCCGCAACCAGTAAAAAACACTGCCCCTGAGCCTTTGCTTCCTGAAATGCAGGGTTCCTCCCACATATGCAAAGCAGCCCGCGCTGCATAGATTTTATCCGTCATTCCACAGTATCCTGTCCTGCCTGCCATTCTGTCTGCATGACAATTTCTGGGGCACAGAGTACAGTCTTTCATATATTTTTCTATTTCATCTGTTTTTTTCTGCATCATCTGTTTGATTCATTCCGTTTCTCTTTCTTATTTGTCAGCCATAGCTTACTGTAAATTTTCTTTTCCGTCAAGAGGGCCTTCATTCATATTTTACGATTTCCTTTTTCAGTCTCTTCATAATTCTTTTCTCCAATCTGGAAATATAAGACTGAGAAATTCCCAACAGATCAGCCACCTCTTTCTGTGTCTGTTCCTTGCTGTCCCTGCTTCCGATTCCAAATCTCAGCCTTACGATCGTCTGCTCTCTGTCAGACAATTTTCCAATGGCCTTTGTCAGCAGAGAAATCTCCGCTTCATCCTCCAGACGTCTGGATATTACGTCCTCGTCTGTTCCCAGAATATCTGACAGAAGAAGTTCATTGCCATCCCAGTCTACATTCAGCGGTTCATCAATGGAAACTTCCATTTTCGTCTTGCTGTTCCTGCGCAGATACATCAGAATTTCATTTTCAATACATCTGGATGCATAGGTTGCCAGTTTAATATTTTTCACAGGATTGAAGGTATTGATTGCCTTGATCAGACCTATGGTTCCGATAGAGATCAGATCCTCCACTCCTACCCCTGTATTGTCAAACTTCTTTGCAATATAAACAACCAGCCGGAGATTGTGTTCGATCAGTACAGATCTGGCCTCTTCCTTCTGATCTGTTTCCAGTTTACCCAACACAAATGCTTCCCTCTTAGGATCCAAAGGTGCTGGCAGCACATCATTTCCCCCAATATAAAAAATATCCCCTGACCGGTTCATTACCATTCTTGATACAAACTGAACTGGATAACAACTCATAATAATCCCCCTCCTACTGTAGTAATCTGGAATTTAAAAGTACTTCATATTCCTTACCAAAAGCGGAGGGTTCAAAAGGAAATGCAAACACAGGACTTTCTATCTGAACCACTTCTGCTGCGGTCTGAACACAAAGCTTCTCCAGTGTGATCGCCAGAAGCATTCCCTTTTCCCTGTCAATTCCCCGATAGGAAATCAGATGTGGACGAAGCCCTGCGATCTCAGTATCTTGCAGCTCTCCCGGTTTCTCCTGCAGGTTCCTTAACTGATCTGCTGTTTTTTCTGACAATATCTGTTCCAGAATTTCCGGTTTTCCAATAGAAACCGGTTTTCCTGTTACAGAATCCATCAGAAGATTTCCTGAATCGTAAAATCCATAAAAAGAAAATGTTTTCCCCTGATAGGACAAGGTAAGAGGATATACATTTTTCATCCGTATTTTTATAGAATCCTGCAGATAGGACCATGCAGTAAGCAAAAGCCAGGTCACTGTTCCAAGAAGCAGAAAGGTTTTCATGGTAAGATTCCCTTTATCTGCAGTCTCCCAGAAGCCCCCACACAGAAAAGCAGCCAAATACAATGTCAGCACCGATTTTACAAGCAGACTTCCCTTTTTCAGTCCACAGCCCAAAATCAGCATTCCTGTTCCACAGGCTCCGTGAAGGAGTATAAATGCCGGCGGGAACAATTCAAAGGGGATACAAAGAATCAAACTGGAAAACAATGCCCCAAGAAAAGCTCCCAGCAGTGTTCTGAAAAAGCTTTTTCTGCATCGGAATACCCTTCCAACAAACCAGAGAAGGATATAATCCATCAGAAGATTCGTAAAAAAAACTACATCTATGTATACTTCATAATGCATTCTCCTTCCCCCTGTATTCTTTTTTCTGTTAAGCCTTCCCTTTGGTAAGTGCTATTCATTATAGGAGATTACCCTTGCAGATTTTGTCAAAATGGCAGAGACCGGCCTTAGAATTTATCGCAGGAATACGACAGAAAACGGCATAAGAAAGAATCCTGCTTGCAGGATTCTCCGCCTGCGACGGGTCGCTTCAGCGACATAATTCCTCTCCGTCGCAGTGCGATCCTGCCCGGAGGGCTTTTTTATGTTATAGGAACATTACGGAGTAATTTCCTATAACATAAAAAAACAGTAGCAGCAAATCCCGAAGTATCTGCTGCTACCGTATTTTACTGTTACTGTTTCTGATTTTTCTACCAGTTTCCCAAAAGCTTATCCTTTAAAATCGCCAGTATTTCCCTTGGAATATAAATCAAAAGTCTCCAGGAACTATATCTGGAAGGTATGGGATATGCTTCACGGAATCCACATTTTCGGGCTATTGCTGTGCCGCGGAATACATGAAAATTATTTGTCACTACTCCCACTGAATGGTCTGCTCCGATCAGTTCTCTGCTGAAACGCAGATTTTCTGCAGTACTGACAGATCGTTCTTCCAGAAAAAGACGTTCCGGTGCAATTCCATGCTCTGTCAGATAATGATACATTGCCCTGGCCTCTGTGATCAGTTCGCCTTCCCCCTGACCTCCCGACAGAACAGCCTTCGTCTCCGGATGATCCTCCAGATACTGCAAAGCCCTTCTGGTTCGTTCCAGAAGGGCTAATGTAAGCCGGGTACCATCTACATGGGCACCCAGGACAATAATATATTCCACGTCAGGCTGCTTACGCATTTCTTCCGCAGCAGTATTTGTATTTCTTTCCACTGCCACATGGACACGGATCATTACGTCCAATCTTATGTGCTTTTACCACTGTACCGGATTTCTTCTGCTCCAGATACAGTTCTTTTCTCTTCTCAGGTGTGAAAATTGCATCCCACTGAGGCAGTTCATAGAGCCAGTCTGCTCTTGCATCTACCATATTTTTGTACAGAAGCTCTTTGTCAAAGCAAAGAGATACCTTTGTATTCTCGTCCATTGTCTCAATAGGGTTCGGAATCTTAAGACTGTCATTGATACCATCCAGGAAACCTACCATTGTGAGAACTTCCAGACCATATTTGTCAGCCAGTTCTTTAACAGTACCGGTTACCACTTCGTCCGGATTAGCAAGAAGTTTTTCATAAATACCTTTTTCAATATTAAAATAATTTGCCCAGAATCTCTGAAGTTTATTACGGTCTGCCTGCTGGTCATAGGCGATGGAACGCCACTGCTCTAAAATTGTTTTATCGCTCATTTCCTTAATCCTCTTTTCCGTTTAGGTAATACGCCTGTGAAAGTATCTGAACGAATATATTCCCCACAAGCTTTTATATTATATCATCTTTTTTTCCAAAATACAAATCCTATTGTTTATATTTTTGGTGAAATTTTCGTAAATAGTGTTACTGTTCATTCCGTTCTCAGTAACCGCAAATAATCTTTTCTTCTGCCGAAAACAAAACCAGTACTTTCTACTTTACTCCCAGTTTCTCCAGTTCTGCTGTTCCCTGCTTAAAGGAATGGAATTGAATAGCATGAATTCCAAACTTCTCTGCAGCTTCACAATTTTCTTTTCTGTCATCCAGAAAAACAGATTTCTCAGGCTCCAGATGATAACGTTCGATCAAAGTCCGGTATATTTCCGGTTCTGGTTTGATCTGCTTTACATCACAGGAAAAAACCGCTCCGTCTACATATTTCAGAAACGTAAGTTTCTGTTTTGTCATTCGCATGGTCTCATTTCCATAATTAGATAAAATATAGACTTTATATCCTTTATCTTTCAGATAGCGCACCCAGGTATCTGCATACTCCATCTTTTCAATAGTTTTACCGGAGTCCTTCATTACAGCCCGGATTTCCGCTTCACAGTCCGGCGCTGCTTTCACCATCTGATTCACATAATATTCTTCCTCATAGCTTCCCCGGTCACGTTCATTCCATGTATCACTGAGAAATACAGCTTTTGCGATCTTATCCCTTTTCTCCGGTGTAAATTCAAAGCTGTCCAGATAGGCCTCCCACTCAAATTTAACCAACACCTTACCTACATCAAAAATAATATTTTCCACCGCTGAATTCCTCTCTTTCTTTTTGTCACGGTCCAGTATCCTGTAAACCATCCACATTGCATAAGCAAGAACAGGGACAATAATGGCAACTCCAATTGCTGCCCTGAAATAATTACCAGCATTTTCGCCCTTGCCAAAAGCAAAAAACATGGGCATGCACGCTGCCAGAAGCAGGACAATAATGGCAATCCATGCTCCAATCTGTTTCTTTTTATTATTTTTCATTTTATACCTCTCCAAGATAAAGATAAGGCTGCCGCAAAAAATCTGTGATCTGCGACAGCCTTTCCTGGTTATTGGTTGCAGCTTTCAGCAACCCACATTTTTATTTATTTCTGTAGATAATATCGTCTCTTCCAGGTCCGTTGGAAATCATAGTGATGGGGAATCCAATCTGTTTTTCTACAAATTCAATATATTTTCTGCAGTTCTCAGGCAGATCCTCATATTTTTTGATTCCACGGATATCACATTTCCATCCTGGCAGTTTCTCCAGAACAGGTTTTGCTTTCTCAAGCTTTACAGTAGTCGGGAAATCTGTGGTAATCTCACCGTCAATATCATATGCAGTACAAACCGGTATCTCATCCAGATATCCCAGAACATCCAGTACTGTAAATGCTACATCTGTAGTTCCCTGCATACGGCATCCGTATTTGGAAGCAACACAGTCAAACCATCCCATACGTCTCGGACGTCCTGTAGTAGCACCAAACTCACCGCCGTCACCACCGCGTTTTCTCAGCTCATCTGCCTCCTCACCGAAAATTTCAGAAACAAATGCTCCTGCTCCTACTGCACTGGAATAAGCCTTGCATACAGTGACGATTTCCTTAATTTCATATGGTGGAAGACCTGCTCCTACTGCACCATATCCTGCCAGTGTAGAAGAAGAAGTAACCATTGGATAAATTCCATGATCAGGATCCTTCAGAGAACCAAGCTGTCCCTCAAGAAGAACCTCTTTTCCCTCTTTCAGTGCATTCCACAGATAAAGAGAAACATCACATACATATGGCTCAACCATTTTCTTATATTCCATCATTTCTTCAAAAAGCTTCTCAGGATCAAGAAGTGGCTTATGATATAAATGCTCCAGTAAAACATTCTTAGTCTCGCATACACTTGCCAGCTTCTCTTTCAGATGCTCTTCATCAAAAAGCTCGCTGACCTGGAAACCGATCTTTGCATATTTGTCTGAATAAAACGGTGCAATACCGGATTTAGTGGATCCAAAGGATTTACCGCCCAGACGTTCCTCCTCATACTGGTCAAAAAGGATATGATAAGGCATTACCATCTGCGCCCTCTCAGAAATAAGAATCTTCGGAGCCGGTACACCTCTGCTTACTACTTCATTATATTCCTTGAAAAATACCGGAATATTTAAAGCTACGCCATTACCGATCACACTTGTTGTGTGATTATAGAATACACCTGACGGAAGGGTATGAAGGGCAAATTTACCATAATTATTTACGATAGTATGACCTGCATTTGCTCCGCCCTGAAATCTTACAATAATATCTGCTTTCTGGGCAAGCATATCGGTAATCTTACCTTTACCCTCGTCACCCCAGTTAGCACCTACAACCGCTTTTACCATAATTTGCTATTCCTCCTGAAATCTGTATAAGTCAAGCGGATATTCGCAGTCCGCTTTGCTACTTGACTCGCTTAAATCAAACGTTGATCTCTGCTTTAATTCCCAGCATATCCTTATGAGCATCAAGAATGGGCTGAACCACTTTGCTCACAAATTTCTCTGTCTGCTCCTTGGCACGTCCCACATATTTTGTAGGATCCATGGATTTCTGAAGATCCTCAAGTGTCAGATTAAATGCAGGATCCGCCGCAATCAGCTCAAGGAGATTGTTATCCTTGCCCTCTACCTTTACGGTCTTTCCGGCTTCCATGGAAAGCTCACGAATACGTTCATGAAGTTCCTGACGGTCTCCGCCTGCCTTTACTGCATCCATCATGATATTCTCAGTAGCCATGAATGGAAGCTCTGCCATCATATGTTTCTCAATAACTTTAGGATATACCACCAGTCCATCCACTACATTGAGGCACAGATCCAAGATTCCGTCAATTGCCAGAAATCCTTCCGGAATGCTCAGACGCTTGTTTGCTGAATCATCCAGTGTTCTCTCAAACCACTGAGTTGCAGATGTGATCGCAGGGTTCAGAGCATCTACCATCACATATCTGGAAAGAGATGCAATACGTTCACTTCTCATAGGATTTCTCTTATATGCCATTGCAGAAGAACCAATCTGTGATTTTTCAAATGGCTCCTCTACCTCTTTCAGATGCTGAAGGAGACGGATATCATTTGACATCTTATGTGCACTTGCTGCAATTCCGGCAAGAATATTGGCAACACGAGTGTCTACCTTACGGGAATAGGTCTGTCCGGATACCGGATAGCATTCCTTAAATCCCATCTTCTCTGCGATCATAGGATCAATCTTGTCAATGGTCTCCTGGTCTCCGTCAAAAAGCTCAAGGAAGCTTGCCTGTGTACCTGTAGTTCCCTTGGAGCCAAGAAGCTTCATTGTACTTAACACATACTCCAGATCCTCCAGGTCAAGTAAAAACTCCTGAGTCCATAATGTTGCACGCTTTCCTACAGTAGTAGGCTGCGCAGGCTGGAAATGTGTGAAAGCCAGGGTCGGCTGTGCCTTGTATTTGTCTGCAAAAGCAGCAAGCTCTGCGATAACATTGACCAGCTTTTTTCGTACAAGCTTCAAGGCTTCTGTCATCACAATAATATCTGTATTGTCACCTACATAACAGGAGGTAGCTCCCAGATGGATGATGCCCTTTGCTTTCGGGCACTGTACACCGTATGCATATACATGAGACATAACATCATGGCGTACCTGACGTTCTCTCTCTCTGGCAACCTCATAATTAATATCTTCTGCATGAGCTTTCAGCTCATCGATCTGCTCCTGTGTAATGTTAAGACCAAGCTCCTTCTCTGTCTCTGCAAGTGCGATCCAGAGTTTTCTCCAGGTACGGAATTTCATGTCCGGAGAAAAGATATACTGCATTTCTTTGCTGGCATAACGTTCTGATAAAGGACTTACATATCTGTCTGTACTCATCATTCACTCTCCTGTTTTTTAGTAGGATGGTTTTCATCCTTTGAAATTATATACCATCATTCCCCTAAAAGCAACCACAAAAACCTTATCCCTGATGGAATTTGCCAAGAAACTCCTTCATTCGCACATGATCAGAGGCAAAAACCTCCTGGGGAGTTCCTTCTACTGCGATCAGGCCTTTGTCCATAAAGATAATATGATCCGAAATGTCCCTTGCAAAAGTCATCTCATGAGTAACGATCACCATGGTGATATGCTCCGCTGCCAGATCTCTGATTACTTTCAGGATCTCACCTGTAAGCTCAGGATCCAATGCTGAAGTAGGCTCATCAAAAAACAGGATCTTCGGATTCATACAAAGAGCTCTGGCAATGGATACACGCTGCTGCTGTCCGCCTGACAACTGGAATGGGTAAGCATTCTCCCTGTCAGAAAGCCCCATCTGCTTTAACAGCTTCCTTGCCTGGGCATACACTTCATCCTTTTTTCTTTTCTGCACCCTGATGGGAGCATCTGTAATATTCTTCAATACAGAAAAATGGGGAAACAGATTAAAATTCTGGAATACCAGCCCCACATCCCCCTGTTTGATAATTTCACCGCTGTCCGGTGTCTCAAGTCCTGTAGCGCAACGAAGAAGTGTAGATTTACCGGAACCGGAAGGTCCGATAATGCTTAAAACTTCTCCCTCCTCCACCTCAAGGGAAATGTCTTTCAAGACTTCAAGGTTTCCGAAGCTTTTTTTAATATGCTTCATTTCAAATAACTTCATATATTTTCCTCTTATCTGTCACTGAACTCACTGATATCTATCAGCTTCCTGACAATTCTGTCATCTACTCTGTTAACGGTAATAATTCAGTTTCTTCTCAATTTTATCCATTACGATTGCCACCACCAGATTAAACACAAAATAGAATACTGCCGCGATCACAAAAGGCATCATAGTGGTCTGGGCACTGGCAATCTGTTTGGCAATGGTAAACATTTCCGCTACTGCAACCACAAAGGCCAGCGAGGTATCCTTCACCAGTGTGATCACTTCATTTGTCACAGCCGGAAGAATTCTCTTGATCACCTGGGGCAGGATAATTCTGAAAAATGTCTGCATCTTATTATATCCCAGAATTTTGGCTGCTTCATACTGACCTGCGGAAATGGATTCAATTCCACCTCTGTAAATCTCTGCAAAATATGCCGCATAGTTAATGCTGAAAGCGATAAACACAGCGATCAGGCTGTAACCCATGGAAATACGGATGCCAAAAATAAAATAGGGTCCAAAATATACTACCATCAGCTGCAGCATTAAGGGCGTTCCACGCATAATGGAAATATATGCAGATACAATCCCCCGCATCACCGGATTCTTCGACATTCTGCCAAAACAGATCAGAAGTCCCAGCGGCAGGGAAAACAACAGTGTCACAACAAAAATCTCCACAGATACCACCATACCACTGGCAAGCTGTTGAAGCATCACGCTTATTGACATATAAGTTTCCTCCTGAATAAAATATATCCTGTACAGTACGAAAGGGACTGTCACAACAAAAATGCTTTCTGCTGCAATAGCCCCGTTCCTTTATTTATTTAACACAACTATTATTCTGCTTTTGCTTCTTCTGTAGGAGTAGCTTCAGCCTCTTCGGTTTCATCCTCAGCTGCATTCTTCTCTTCCTCTCCACCAATGCAAAGCATATCTGCTACTTCATATTTCTCAGCAAGCTTATCTACCTCACCTGCATCATAAAGCTTCAGAACTTCATTCCATACAGTATCCTTCAGTTCGTCATTGCCTTTCTTGAAACCAATGCCGTACTGCTCACTCTGAATCGGCTCGTCCATGATCACATATTTACCTTCTTCTCTCTGAGAAAGCTGATATTTGGCAACACCGATATCTACTGCAATGGCATCTGCTGCACCGGAATCCAGATTCATAAATGCTGTATTATAATCAGGATTCTCTGTAAGTGACCCAAAGCTTGCTGTCAGATCCTTGTTGTCGTCATTATTCAGTGCATCCAAAGCTGCAGAAGCCGCCTGCACAACTACATTCTTACCTGCCAGATCTGTCAGCTTCTCAATACCGGAATCTGCGGCAACAACCATTACCTGCTCATTGTTCAGGTATGGATCAGACCAGGTATAATCATCCTCACGTCCATTGATCGTGAAACCATTCCAGATACAGTCAATGGATCCTGAATTCAGTTCCATATCCTTAGAATCCCAGTTGATCGGTTTTTTGACCAGTTCCCATCCAAGATTATCACAGACTTCCTGTGCAAGATCAAGGTCAAAGCCTACATATTCTCCATTATCATCCTTATATCCAAAAGGAGGATACTCTGCATCAAAACCAACTGTTAAAGTTTTATTCTCAACATCTGCATATACAGAAACAACACCAGCCATAAGAGAAGCTGCCATTGCGCCGGCCATAAGTACTGCTAATGTTCTCTTTTTCATGATAAACATCTCCTCTTCATCTATTTTGTCTTTTATCACGCAGTCACTCTACCACGCGAAAGCATGTGTTTATCCTAACATAAGCCCACATGGCTGTCAACCCTTCTTTTCAAAATAGCCAGAGGATTTTCCTGTATCAGGTTACTGTTCACTCCGTTCCCAGCAACACGCTTCGCGATGCACAGAATTTATGCTAATCGCATAAATTCGCGCGGTATGTCTCGGGTTTTCTGTGACCTTCGCTCACAAAAAACACCTCGCGGGATATTACCAGTGAACAGTAACTGTATCAGGAGCCTGTACTCCTGTGATATCCTGCAGTAAGTTTTGCAAGCGTACTGTCCACATCCTTTTCTCCCAGGGCAGGTTCGGGAACAGCAGCAAATTGTTTCAAAGCATTCTGTATATCCTTTTTGATCTCATCTGTCACTTCAAGCCTGACCAGTTCCTTTTCATACTCAGTCCCGGAACGGATGCTCCGGTATGACAACAGATATGCTTTTAATTCTTTCGGAGATTTTTCCTTTTCCCATGCGTGATAAAAACACTCCATGGCTTTCTCCATCTGAAACAGATAGCTGTAGGCGCATCCCAGGTTATGCCATACATCTGACACAAATCCCTCCCTCTGCTTCTCCAAATCTGTCCTCTCAAGAAGCTTCTGATATACCCGGATTGCATTTACATACATTCCGTTTTCCATCAGAGAATCTCCCTTTTGCTTCTGACGCATGTCTGCACTTTCCTTACTTATCAGCACCAATCTGCTGTTAAGTGCTTTTAATTCCTCATAGGTAAGATAATTAATTTCCTTAAATACCGGATAGATCACATCATCTACATGGATATCCTGTCCCAGAAATTGCCTGATCTTTGCTGCCAGTCCGGGTAGATTCAATTCTTCTCCTATCCAGATACAAAGCTCCTCATTGATGATGGTTTTATCTATCAGATAAAGGTTGTGGTACAGATAGTAGCAAAGCTCTTCTACAGAATAAATATTCGTGCTGATATTCTCTATAAAATACGGACGCTCTGCTTTTTTTGTCTGGCATAAAATATATCCACTCATCTGTCTGTCTCCTTTACCATTCTACTGTCTCTGTCCATACCTTACCGCAGGACGGAAACAATTCTCCAAATCCCAGATCCTTCACCGTTACTTTACACTCTTTTGGAGAAATATACTGCAATTCCAGATAAAGCCGTGTGGTTTTGTTTGGACGCCTTGGAATTCCCGGAAGCATCATGCCCACACGTCTTTTCTCCGGTCTGTCAAAAGTACTCACAACAAACACCAGCTCTTCCGTATTATCCAGGATCAATTCGCAGGAAGCTTTGCAGTCATACCAATTATTTCCTGCTTCGATCAGAGGATAATAAGCCGGAGAACCCATAACACGCATCTCCATTCCCACATCTGCCATAACAAGAGAATCACTAAGGAAACGATATCCCTTTAATGCCTTATCCTCCAGTTTTTCTTTACCTGCAGCACAGGCACCTTTAGCAAACAGATTATTCCCATAAAACACCTTACGTTTCTGATAGCAAAGAATTTTTATGGACTGTCCGGCCCAATCCTGTGAGAAGCCTCTGCCTGTGATCTGAATGCTGGAATATAAATCTCTGCCCAAGGTTTGCTGGACAAATTTACAGAATTCAATATCTCTTTCCTCATCATTGGCCGGAAGTGTCCTGACAACAGGTTCTTCCAGTCTGACAGATACCGGTTTCGTACTTCCGTTTAAGGTCAGCTTCCGGAAAGACACATTTTCCGGAGTGAACGCGTACCAGGCAACACTGCGGTTCCAGGTTTCCCGCTTCTGTGAAAGCGCATAATAATAAAAGCTTTCCCCATAATCCTGAAGCATATATTTTCCTTCCGGAAATCCCATGGACGAAAACGCCTTCCGAAAATTCTCCACCTGGATATTTCCCAGATCCTCCAGTGTAACTACAATACATTTCGTATTTTTTACCAGTTCAGTGATACCGAGGAACTTCAGGATTCCTTTCAGAAATTCAGCCAGCAACTCCCAGGGCTCATATTCCTGTCCTTCTACCACTACGGAATCCTTTTTTTCGCAGATTCCGTAGAGATCATGGAACATAATCCCGCCCTTTTCCCTGGCAAAATACTCTGCTTCCAGTCCTACACAGTAATCCTTCTGCTCTGTTCTCCTGCACAGGCAGGTAGGTGCCTCATACTGACTTCCTCCCACCTTCATGGAAAGAGAACGTGGTTCCTCTCCTTTACGGTCATAATAACAAATCTGGGAATATTCTCTGCCAAAATCAATTCCCACGATCAAATCACGGATTTCGTTCATCTGTTTCTCCTGTCTTTCCTATTTTCCAGATTCCTTTTCAATGGAAAACATACTCTTCACATACTGCTCCTGACGAAGATATTTTTTCAGCTGAGTCATTACCTCCTGGCTGTTATCCAGTCTGCGGGCAGAAAGCATCTGATTGATCAGCTGATATTTGCTCACCGGAATGCCCTCGACCTTATCCATAGTGATCACACGCTCCTGGGTCTGCCAGGTTTTTTCCCCCAGCTCAGCCTTAAAATAGTAATGCAGAGTTTCACCGTAAAACAGCGTAAAGGTCTTGGTAAAAATCCCCTCATACAGATTACGCAGGGGCTCCATCTGATATTTCAGTTCTCCGCCCAGCCCTGCATCCAGGGCATAATAGAGGGTCACCTTTCCGGCCGGATCTGTATGGTACTCTACAAAAGTTTTATCATCCAGCTGATAAGGGCTCAGCATGGATGCCGGAAGCCTTTTAAAAAATGCAAATTTCAGATTTTTCTTCATACATTTCTGCAAAATCTCTTTTTCCAGAGCCAGCTGATCCTGACTTGGATTCTTCTCTCTGGAAAGTGACTCAAAGAGAGCCAGACTGCAGATAAAATTCACCGGCCATTTCTGCCTGCAGGCAGTCTCCAGTTCATTGCGCACAAAAATACTCATAGGATATTCCCGCACAAACACGCCATAAGCAATCTGTGTCAGGTAGGCACCGATCAGATATTCTTTGCCTGCATGCTTTACATAATCCTCCAGGATCTTCTCCCCTTCTTTACGATAATCAGAAGTAAACATCAGAAGTCCCAGAAGCTTTTCTTCCAATTCATAGGTATCCATATCAAAACCATGAGCACTTTTCCACACTGACAGCAGCTCATCCAATGGTCCAAAGCGATAATCCATAAGATATTTCAGGATCACCTCATCATATTTTCCCATTCTGTATACATCTGAGGCCAGAGCCAGAAGCTCTTCATCCTCAGCCATCTCACATTTGGTAAGCATTCTGCTGGTAAGCCTCAGCAGACTTTCCGGACGGATTCCCTCATATCCGGATTCCTCGATCACAGACATGGCCTGGGAATAAAGTCCCCTGGATATCAGCACCTCCAGAAGCTGTATCCTGTCTGCTGCCGCATATTCCTGATAATCCAGCTTTTTCAGATATTCCTCCTGATCTCCTGCAGGGTTTTCCTCCCCATAATACTTCAGCAGACTTCTCCGGATTTCTGTCCGGTATCCTTCAGAAAATGCTTTCATCTTGGCAGCTTCCTGATATAATTCCAGATTATCCCTTCCTAACTCTGCATTCACACAGTAAGAAAGCATAACCCCCGGCTCTCTTATGCCCAGGGACAGAACCTTTTCCATAAGCTCCCGTTCATCAAAAAGCTTCTTAACATTGTAATCTACCGTTGCATAATAACGTCTCTGTTTTTCATCCTGGAAAAGGATCACTGCATCCTCTGTATAAATCCTTGGATATGCTACTCCCTGCACACAGGGATAAACTTCCTCCATAGAGAATTTATCATGACGTACGATCACCGTGCGGATTTTTTTATCATCACAGTACAACCTGCAGGTAAACATTTTCCCTGCAATCAGCTCTGCCTGTTCCCTGTTCTCCGGTTCTGTGAGAAATTCCTGATAAAGTACTGCGTAATTCTCATCCATCCGGCCCTCTGCTGCCTTTTTATCGGCAAATTCAGCCATACTCTCCCGATAGTCCCTATAGGTTTCCGGCTGTGCGTCCTTATTTCCCACAATACTTGCATAAATAAAAGCTTTTTTATCATCGCCCAGGGAATTATTATTATAGGTAAAATACATCAGAAGAGGCTTTGGCAGCTCTCTCTGATAGGAGGTATCCATTGTCTCCACATAATATTCATACAATCTGGTAAGCCTGAGCCCTCGCTCAACAGCCAGAGCAAACCAGCGGAAATAGATTCGTTCTCTCGGATTTCCCAACATAATATAACGGCAAATCGCTTCCAGGGTATCATCTGCCGGAAAAGCTTCATAACCTGCTGCCAGGGCACGGTACATGCTTGGACAGAAGTTTTTCTCATAACCGGTCAGATAAGCAAACCGCATTACAAGCTCCTCTGTAAGCATTTCTTCTTTTCCTGCCAGGAGAAAAACCTGAGTCCAGAAACTGCTCATTCTGTGTAACAAAGACATATCTTTACTGATATATTTCCAGGCTTCCAGATAGAGAAGTGGATTATGACAGCCCTTTTCAAATAATTCCTCCATCATAAACACAGCTCTGGATGGAGAATTCCTAAGCTCCTGGTCCACCTGAAGCAGAATCCAGAATAGCAGGAAACTGTCCTCTCTCTGCATGGAGAAATTGCGAAGTCTGCGCACTGCCTGCTCTATGTCTCTGTATAATCCGGTAAGGGTACAGAGATATAAGTAAGCGCCTGCCATTTCCAAATCCTCACGCAGGAAGGTCTGATCCTTAAATCTGCGCAGGATTTCCTTTGCCTGTTCTTCTTCTCCCTCCACATGGCAGAGATATGCCTCATACATCTGATATTTGGGATAATTACAGCCTTCTTCCTGAAGCTGGTTCAACAGAAAACGGCTGCTGCTGATCCAGGTGCCCTGCTCCATTTTTCCGCAGGAATATTCCATAAAATCTTTCATTAAAGACAAACACTGCTGCTTCTCATGAAGGCTGGTCTTCAGCTGTACCTTAGGACCGCCGGATGCTGTAATTCTGTAAACCAGCTCCTGATAAGGGCTTTTTACATGAATTTCCCCGTACTGCCGTCCCTTCTGTAAAGCTTCTTTGTGGATCACATACTCAACCTGATAATATCCACCGATAAAGTCCTCATCTGTGACCACATACTTCGGCACTTCCAGGAAATCTCCTCTTGCCTCAATGTCCAGTCTTAAATGTCCCCAACCATCCTTATGTACAGGAAAAGACTCTCTCACAGTCTCTGTAATTTCATAAAAACTGTTATGATCAAATTTTAATTCCATGTTTACCGGTTTCTTCCGTCCGGTTCCCACAAGAAACTCCTCAAGATTCTGATAAGTTACAGGCTGTCTGGAAAGACCTTTATAAAGAGCCAGTTCCTTTGTTCCTGCATTTTTCAGAAGTTTTGGAAATCCAGAATCTGTAAAAAGGCGATAGGCTTCTTTGAAATCCTCTTTTGCGATTTTTACAAAAGAATCCATATCCGTCACAGAACCTGCCACACTGTGCATCTCTTCCTTTTCAGCCTGGATCACAAAAGGAATTCTGTACTCTCCTACATTGGTGGTAAAGCACAGCCAGCCCTCATGTCTGTCACCCGGATTCATTCCTACACCATCTACCCCGTACTGCAGACGTATTGTAGTCCCTGTGAACTGATCTGTTCCCGGAACAACCCGCCTGTTGGAAGATGTAATATATCCACGGATCCTCTGGTTATCTTCTGTCCCGAAATACAATTCTCCCCTGTATACATCTCCGGCTTTCAGTGTCACTTCAATTTTCTCTTTTGAAAAAAGAAGGCCCGGCTGCTCATATCTGAATTTTCCACTTAAGAGTTCTTCTATCGTCTTTTTCAAGTTGTTCACCTATATTTCCCTGTTCATCATAATTTATCACTGTCAAATAACCTTATCTGTTTATTATACACCACAACCGCAACCTGTGCAATATTTGGCTTGACCGGATGTTTTTAACCTTGCGAACACCGTTACTGTAAACGGAGTGAACAGTAACGAATTTGTAATTTAGCAATTGACAAACCTATTTTTCAAGTTTATAATCAGTGGCAGAAAAGATAAGAAAGCTTAAAACGTTGAAGAGAAGAGTAAGCTGAGGAACGTTACAGAGAGAAATGCATTCCGGTGCAAGCATTTCATCGGGAAACAGCCGAAGACCACCTCTGAGTGACTTTAATACAGTCCGGTGATTCCGTTACCATCGAATGAAGTGGTTCTGAATTATTATTTTCAGTCATTCAGAACAACCGGGGTGGAACCGCGAGTAATAATATCTCGTCCCCTACAGTATTTAACCGTACTGTAGGGGATTTTTTTATTCTTTCTTTTCCCCCTTTGCAGTACAAAATACACTGAAAGATGATCCTTACATCCAAACAGGCAGCCGGACATCTGACAGCATACAAAGAATATATAATAAAGGAGATAATGACCATGATCGTAACATTAAAAGACGGATCAAAAAAAGAATACGCTGAAGCAAAATCAGTCATCGACATTGCTTACGACATCAGCGAAGGCCTTGCACGTGCAGCCTGTGCAGGTGAAGTAAACGGAGAAGTTGTAGACTTAAGAACAGTTCTCGACAGCGACTGCGAATTAAACATTCTGACAGCCAAAGACGAAAAAGGACTTGCAGTTCTCCGTCACACAGCATCCCATGTACTTGCCCAGGCAGTACAGACCTTATATCCGGATGCAAAGGTTGCTATCGGACCTTCTATTGACACAGGATTCTACTATGATTTCGACTGCCCTCCATTCTCCCGTGAAGACCTGGATGCAATCGAAAAAGAAATGAAAAAGATCATCAAAAAAGGTGCCAAGATCGAACGCTTCACAAAATCAAGAGAAGATGCCATCGCATACTTCCAGGAGAAAAATGAGCCATACAAGGTAGAACTTATCGAAGATCTTCCGGAAGGCTCCGAAATCTCTTTCTATTCCCAGGGTGACTGGACAGACCTCTGCGCAGGTCCTCACCTTATGAGCGTAAAAGGTGTAAAAGCATTCAAGCTTCTTTCCTCTTCCAGCGCTTACTGGAGAGGCAGCGAAAAGAACGCAATGCTCACACGTATCTACGGAACCGCTTATGCTTCCAAGGACGAACTGAAAGAACATCTGGAACAGATGGAAGAAGCAAAAAGACGTGACCACAACAAGCTTGGCCGTGAAATGAAAATTTTCACAACTGTAGACGTAATCGGACAGGGACTTCCGCTTATTATGCCAAACGGTGTGATCATAATGCAGGAGCTTCAACGCTGGATTGAAGACGAAGAGACAAAACGTGGCTATGTAAGAACAAAAACTCCGTTAATGGCAAAGAGCGACCTTTACAAGATTTCCGGACACTGGGATCATTACAAAGAGGGTATGTTCGTTCTCGGTGATGAGGAGACTGACAAGGAAGTATTTGCACTTCGTCCTATGACATGTCCGTTCCAGTATTATGTATACAAAGCAGAACAGCACAGCTACCGTGATCTGCCTCTTCGTTACGGCGAAACATCCACTCTGTTCCGTAATGAGGATTCCGGAGAAATGCACGGTCTGACACGTGTACGTCAGTTCACAATCTCCGAGGGACATCTGATCGTAAGACCTGACCAGATGGTAAAGGAATTCAAAGACTGTATCGCACTTGCACAGTACTGCCTACAGGTTCTCGGCGTGGAGGAAGACGTAACCTATCATCTTTCCAAATGGGATCCGAACAACAGAGAGAAATACATCGGTGATGCAGAAGTGTGGAATCAGACAGAAGCTCATATCCGCCAGATGCTTGAAGAACTGAATATTCCGTTTACAGAGGATGTTGGAGAGGCTGCTTTCTACGGACCTAAGGTTGATATCAACGCAAAGAACGTATACGGAAAAGAAGATACAATGATCACAATTCAGTGGGATGCTCTTCTTGCTGAACAGTTCGACATGTATTATATCGACGAAAACGGCGAAAAACAGCGTCCATACATCATCCATCGTACATCCATGGGATGCTATGAGAGAACACTGGCATGGCTCATTGAGAAATATGCAGGCATGTTCCCAACATGGCTCTGCCCGGAACAGGTTCGTGTAATCCCGATTTCCGAGAAATTCCACGACTATGCTGCCAAAGTTGAAGCTCAGTTAAAAGAAAACGGAATCCGCTGCTCTGTTGACCAGCGTTCCGAAAAGATGGGTTACAAAATCCGTGAAGCACGTCTTGCAAGAGTTCCATACATGCTCATTGTTGGTGCCAAAGAGGAAGAAGAAGGCAAGGTTTCTGTAAGAAGCCGTTATCTTGGCGATGAAGGAATGAAAGACCTTGGTGAATTCCTTGCATCCATCAAAGAAGAGATCAAAAATAAGACAATCCGCAAGATCGAGGTTCAGGAAGAAAATAAATAAATCCTGATAGACCATCCCTCTGACTGTCACATATTTCGAAAACCGTTTATGTGGTACTGTCAGAGGGATTTTTCATGATATTATCAGACAGGAGGTTATTGTCCATGCAGGATAACAAAAATTTTCTGGGCACAGAACCTGTTGGAAAGCTTCTTTTAAAGCTATCCATTCCAACAGTAATTGCCCAGCTTATCAACATGCTTTATAACATTGTAGACCGTATTTATATCGGCCACATCCCGGGGGAAGGCAGTCTGGCCCTTACCGGTGTGGGAGTCTGTATGCCCATCATCATGATCGTCTCCGCATTTGCGGCACTGGTCAGTTCCGGCGGTGCACCACGGGCTTCTATCTGTATGGGAAAACAGGATAATAAATCTGCTGAGAATATATTAGGCAACTGTTTTATTCTTCAGATTATTATCTCTGTTATCCTCACTGCCATTTTATTGATCTGGGGCAGAGATTTATTACTGGCTTTTGGCGCCAGTGAAAACACCATCAGTTATGCAACCGATTATATGCATATTTACGCTTTCGGTACCTTGTTCGTACAATTAACCCTTGGTATGAATGCATTCATCACTGCACAGGGATTTACCACATTTTCCATGGTTTCCGTCCTGATCGGTGCTGTCTGCAATATTGTTTTAGACCCTGTACTTATCTTTGTTTTTCATATGGGGGTACGCGGTGCTGCACTGGCAACAGTTATCTCACAGGCGATTTCCACACTCTGGGTAGTTTTATTCCTCTGTGGCAAAAAGACACTGCTTCACCTCAGGAAAAAACATCTCCATCTGGAGGCAAAGGTCGTTCTTCCCTGTATCGCACTGGGACTTGCTGCTTTTATCATGCAGTCAAGCGAAAGTATTGTAACTGTCTGCTTCAATTCATCCCTGCTTCGGTACGGCGGTGATATTGCGGTGGGAGCCATGACCATCCTGACCAGTGTTATGCAGTTTGCCATGCTTCCTCTTCAGGGCATTGCGCAGGGAGCACAGCCAATTTCCAGTTATAATTACGGTGCCAAAAATGCAGACAGAGTAAAGAAAACGTTCCGTTTGCTTCTGATCACCTGTCTGTCATATTCTGTACTTCTCTGGGCTGCTGTACAGCTTGTTCCCAGAGTATTTGTAAGCATTTTTACTGCTGATACAGATCTTATTGGATTTACTGCACCAATGCTGAAAATCTACCTGGGTGGTCTGTTCCTCTTCGGTATCCAGATTGCCTGCCAGATGACCTTTACCTCACTTGGAAAGGCTGTAAACTCTATTATTGTTGCTGTTGTCCGTAAATTTGTACTGCTGATCCCGCTAATCTATATTATGCCTCATATGGTACCTGATCCAACAACAGGCGTATATATGGCAGAACCCATTGCAGATATTACTGCAGTGATCTTTACCTCTGTTTTATTTACATTTCAGTTTAAAAAAGCACTGGCAGAAATCCGGAATTAAAAAATATTAAATACTGTACAAATCCATAATAAGGGGTGAACATTACAAAACGTTCACCCCTTAAATCATGCATTTCTATAGTCAAACGGATATTCACAATCCGCTTCGCTACTTGATTGATTAAAACAGGTCATTAATCACTTCCTGTACTGTCTGTAAATGCTCTGCTTTCCATGCTTTTGCACCACAGAAAAGAAGTCCCTCATCTACATTCCCTTTTACTGCATTGATCAGTCCGTCAGTAATACAGTAAGGAATTTCTTTTGGGCTGCATTTTACGAGACATCCATGACAGGGACTGTGTGGAATCTGTTCGCCGTTCATGACACGGGTCATGAATTTGTTCATAATGGCACGACCTGGCATTCCTACCGGGCTTTTTACAATGGCAATGTCGGATTCTTTTGCTTTTAAATGAGCTTCTTTGTAGCGGATGTCTGCGTCACATTCTTCCGTTGTGATAAAGCGGGTAGCTACCTGAATGCCATCAGCACCCAGATTATCCACTTTTTGGACATCCTCTCTGTTATAGATACCACCAGCTACGATCACCGGAATTTCTGTCTCATATTTCTCTGCGTAGCTTTTTACTGTTGTGATGATTTTCTTTATTTCTTCGCCGTAGGATTCTTCGGTATATTTCTCCAGTTCTTCTTTATGGAAGCCAAGGTGTCCGCCTGCCTGAGGACCTTCGATCACTACCAGATCTGCAGTTCTTTTGTATTTTCTGTCCCAGTATTTCAGGATTACTTTTGCGGATTTGTCTGTAGATACGATGGGAGCGATCTTTGTCAGACTTCCTTTTACCAGTTCCGGAAGCTCTGTGGGAAGTCCCGCACCGGAAATAATGATGTCTGCTCCGGCTTTTACTGCAGCCTTTACGTGAGATGCATATTCTTTCAGTGCAACCATAATATTGTATCCTATAATTCCGTCTTCGGAAATCTCACGGGCTTTTTTCATTTCACCGGCAATGGCACGTTCGTTGGCTGCTGCCGGATTTCTGTCAAAGTCTTCTTCCCTGTAGCCGATCTGTGCAGTGGAAATAATACCAACTCCTCCTGCTTTCGCAACAGAACCTGCAAGTCTGCCAAGACTGATTCCAACTCCCATTCCCCCCTGGATTAACGGAACTCTTGTGATTTTATCTCCTATTTTGAAATTCTTCATTGTGATTCTTCTCCTGTTATTTTGTTTGTATTTTAAATATTTTGATATTCAAAGTATATCATAATATTTGTTCTTGTCAAGAGAAACCATTTTATATAGTTTTTAATACTATATAAACGTTACTGTTCACTCCGTTCACAGTAACGTATAAACTTATAGATTTTGACAAAAAATCCGCGGATATGATCACTTTATGTAATCATATCCGCGGATTTATTTATTTTCATTAAATTTTCCTCATTATATTATCTTCCAACTGTTTCTCATCGGGCTGTGCAATAAAATCGAATGGTATCTATCACTTTCTCCATTTGAAGGGGTTTTGAAAAATGTTCGTTCATTCCTGCAGCTTTGCTCTGTGCAATATCATCCAGAAAGGCATTGGCTGTCATAGCAAAGATAGGGATAGATTTCGCATCCTCTCGATCCATTTTTCTGATTCTACGGGTAGCTTCCAACCCTCCCATTTGTGGCATCATCAGATCCATCAAGATCACATCAAAGTATCCGGGCTCTGAATTCTCAAAGATTTCTACAGCTTCCCGTCCATTCCATGCCTTTGTCACTTTCATTTTTTCTTCTTTCAGCAGAAACTCAGCAATTTCCATATTCAGTTCATTATCTTCCACCAACAGAATCTGAACTCCTTCCACTGAACAGTTCTGATACATATGAGATTTCTTTTCCTGTTCCTCTGCTGAAATTTCAAAAGAAATATGAAGAATAAATTTAGTTCCCTTTCCCTGTATACTCTCAAAGGAAAGGGTTCCACCCTGCAGCTCTATCAGCTTTCTGGCAATGGCAAGTCCCAGACCGGTACCTGCATAATTTGTTCTGGCTGACTGCCCTTCCTGGGCAAAAGGCTCAAATGCCTTTTTCTGAAATTCCTCACTCATGCCGATCCCGGTATCCGTACAGGTCAGTTCATATTCCGCAGTGGTATCCGTATAGGAAACCTCACGACAGGTAACTGTCACAGAACCACCATCATAATTATATTTTACTGCATTGCTGCCGATATTCATCAATATCTGCTGGAAATGCACCGGACTTCCTATCAGCTGTGTATGGATGATTTCTCCATCTTCTACATAATAATTAATGCCGGATTCATTTGCCTGCATCCTGGTGATTTCATTCGTGTTATGCAAAAGTTCCAGCAGATTAAAGTGCTTTCTCTCCAGCTGTATATTGCCGGATTCCAGCTTATTCATATCCAGCACATCATTGACAAGGTTTAAAAGATAACCGGAAGCAGTCCTGATTTTGGTACGTGCTTCCTGCTGAAGCTCCAGATCATCGGGATAACGGTCTGCAATATCCACACATCCCTGAATCCCGTTGATCGGTGTGCGGATATCATGACTCATTCTCCTAAGGAAATCTGTCTTTGCCAGATTGGCTTTCTCAGCCTCCTGGGCAGTTCTTCTCAGTTCTTCCCGGCTCTCCAGCTCAGATATTTTCTGGTCATTAATATCTCTCGTCACATAGAGAACATTGGTCACTTCCCCTGCTTCGTTTCGAAGCTTCACAATAAATCTGGCCTGATGCCAGACTCCGGTTATGGCTCTGTATTCTGTGGAAACCTCCTCTCTGTTCTTCAGACGTTCTGCCAGCGTGGAAACATCCAGAAATTCTCTCATTCTCTCCTGAAATTCGGGCGCTATGAATTTCTCTCTGGCTTTTGTAAACTGAACAGAAATCTTTCCATTTCTACCGGTCGGACGGTGCACGGATTCCTGGCTGGAAATCTCCTCATAGGTATCATGGATCAGATCCACCCGGTAGATGATCCGGTACATTTTGCTGATTGCAGAGATGATCTCATTATTCATTTTCAGATCAGCCATAGTCTCTTCCATCTGCTGCTTCTTTTTCATATCCTCCTGCACAATATCATCAATATAGCGAAATCCCATAATGATCTTATAATCATCTCTGTTACCTGTCTCCAGACGTATTACCTGTAATTCAAAATACTCATGCCCGGCATGGTTTTTCACTGACTGATAACGATATGCAAAACGTTTATGATTCCGCAGATACTCTATGAGAGCGTGACGTTCCATCTTCTGGAGGAAATCCGGTGCTGATTCCCGGATTACATAATGATCATAATAATATCTGATTCTGGATGTATAACTGGATTTCAGCTCCGTCATCCCATCAATCTCTGCCCAATTAGAATGTGTGCTCTGTTTGATCATTTCCAGAGTATCATTTGCCAAATCACATAAATAAAATGAGGTATAATCTACGCAGAGAGCTTCCAGGATATGCTTCTCCTTCTGAAGTTCCTCCAGATTACTCTCCAGTGTTTTCTGTTTTTCCTCAAGCATCCTGAACATACGCAGATTATTCAGTGTACTGGCAAGATGTCCGCCTGCATTGGAAAGAAGCGATATGGAAACACCTGGATTAACCAGCTCCGGATTATCCAGACCGATAAAACCGCTCAACTGCGTATTTGCAAACAGAGGTAAAACCAGCAGAGAATGAATGTCCTGAACCTTCAGGATATCATATTCCGAAGGCATAGTTTCGCGTATTTTCTCCAGATCATGAATAATAATGGTTTCTCCACAGAGGAATTTCTCATGCCACACCGGCATACTGCCGGCAGGAATACGAATCAGATTGTCAATCTGAGGGATGATCCCTTCTCTGCACCATTCGAAGGTATTGCTGTAATAATCCTGTTTTTCAGACATCAGTTCAAAAATATATACTCTGTCTGCATCTGTATATTCACCAGTGTATTGAAGCAATGCAGGAATACAATCCTTCACTTCTTTCTCATCCGACGCCTGATTGATGTCTGATATCAGAGACAGAATCTGATTCAGCAGTTCCAGCTTTTTGTTAAATTGTCTGTAGTTAATCTCATGTTCTTCACTCTTATTATCATTTGCCTTAAACTTTTTCATATAATCTCCCAACACTTATATAGAAAGTACCACCGCGTTAATGCCTGAAAACAAAAAAAGAACAGCCGATACATATGTTCGAACTGTTCTCCTACTTCTGAAGTCCATACAGCATTGACATTACTGTTTCCTGCTCATTTGTACTCATACCGTTCCGTATCCGTAAAACTTCCTTTTAAGCCATTAGAGGAAGTATATTTGTAAATAAAATTTAAAGATACTTTCGTTTCTGCAAAAGTCATTTTCGCTTATATCACTTTCATAATATCACAGACAGTAACTTCATTGCAACTTCAATTCAAAATGATTTCTATTTGTTTTTATAAATCCTTCTTTCTGTAACTTTGATATCTCCGTAGACATTGCCGCACGGTCAATGCACAGATAATCTGCCAACTGCTGCCGGTCAAAAGGAATATCAAAGGATAACGACGAATGTCTGATAGACTCTGCCGACAGATAGGACAATAGTTTATCCCTTGTCGTTCGCTTGCCCACATGTGTAATCTTGTCGTTTAGGATCAATATCTTATTTGCCAGGACACTGACCAGGTTGCGGATCAGCTTCTGATGGTGTTCGCATGCAGTCGGGCAGGAAATCAAAAGCCTTTGGACATTTAGCAGAATAATCTCACAATCCGTATCTGCCACCACGCTGACATTCAGAACAGCTCCCGGGCTTGCTGCATATGGCTCACCAAAGAAATCACCGGTATGACATTTTGACAGAATATTCCGATGCCCCCAAAGGTCTTCCTGAATAACAAGAACACAGCCTGACACTACAAGCCCCATCACTTCAGTAGAATCTCCTGCTCTGAAAATATAAGAATCTCGTTTTTTGGAAACTGTTGTTGCTTTTACACAATGCAGTATAGATAATATCTCATTATCAGTAAGGCCTTTAAAGAATGGACTGTTTTTTAGAATAGGTAAATATTTTTTCAAAATCATTCCTCCTTGTTGGAAATCAAACATACAAGTTGTATTTATTATACTATAATGCTGACAGAAACAAAAGGTAAATCTATTGGCGGAGGATAAAAATTCCGTTTCAATGATCTTGAGCTGGGAGAAATCGGTGGTCTGCCACGACTGATGGATATGGGCCAGTGTAATGATGCTTATGGTGCGATCCAGGTTGCTGTGGCACTTGCGGATGCATTTGGATGTTCTGTAAATGAGCTTCCGCTTTCCTTCGTTCTCTCCTGGTATGAACAGAAAGCAGTCTGTATCCTGCTGACACTTTTACACTTAGGTATCAAGAACATCCGTCTTGGTCCTTCTCTTCCGGCGTTCCTGTCTCCTAATATTCTGAACTATCTGGTGGAAAATTATGGCATTGCACCTATCACCACACCGGATGAAGATATCAAAGCACTAATGAACCAGTAAAATAAATTTTTCAAAATCTTCGCAAATTAACAAAGCCGATACAGGATTCCAAAGTCCCGCATCGGCTTTATTTATGGGTCTGAAGACTCAGATCAGCCGACAACAATTTTAAACATGTGCAACGATATTCTGATGGAGTTAAATGATAACGTTTTTTAAACAATCTGCAAAAATAATCAACGTTATGAAATCCACTTTCATAGGCAATTGTTTTTACTTTTTTATTCGTATTTTTCAATAACCAGGAAGCTGCCTGAAGTCGATATCCTATCAGATAATTAACCGGTGTAGTATGTAAAAACCGGTGGAACAAATTAAGTGCAGTACTTTTGCTGATTCCTATATGCGAGGCAATTTCATCCAGAGACAAATTGCGATTATAGTTTTCATGTATATATTGCATGATTAACTGTACTCTTTTCTGTGCAACTTCATCAACTGTCTGTACATCTCCTTTATCAGATAACTTTACATTTTCATAAAAAGTCAGCCATAAATCCTGCATCAATGATAAAGTAGCAAGTTCTCTTATTTTCTCATTCTCCTGTATTTCCATTATTTTTATCATAGTTTGTATAATCTTTGTCTGCCATAATTCATCAGTCCGAAAACACTGAAAATATATATTCGATGAAATGATTGGCAAGATATATTTCTTATAGATCAGGCTGTTCTCCGGTGCAATAAATTCCGGCATACATACAAAGTTAGGAATGATACCACCTGATGATGCGTAAAAGCGGTGCAATATTTTAGAATTAATAAAAATTGCCTCTCCTTCTGACAATATAATCTGTTGTTCTCCTATTCCGCATGTAACTTGTCCAGACTCCACATATAAAAACTCAAATTCTCTGTGCCAGTGCCACTCAATACAATGAAAATCAAACAATTCCAGATTATCATAATAATACTGGAATGGATAATCACTGCTTCCATGCTGTTTAGTTTCCATGAACTCCTCGTCTGTAAGTATCTTATTATATGTTTTATTATAATCCATCTTCATATCACATTCTTTCTTTTTTACGATATTATACAGTATTTCTGCAATTTAATTCAATGTATATATCAAATATTTGCTATATAATCAAGTAAAAAAAAAGAAAAGAGGTATACTTATGATTTTTAAATGTAGGAATTCTATAAAAAAAACAGACTACCATAGGACAAAAATCGCCTGTTATATGGGCTTTATCACACAGGCTATTGCGGCAAACTTCGCACCGCTTCTTTTTTTGAAATTTCACAGTGACTACCATATTTCTCTCGGTAACATTGCTCTGATATCCACTTTCTTCTTTTTCACACAGCTTCTGGTTGACCTGTTCTGTGCCAAATTCGTAGATCATATCGGATATCGTGTGTGCATTGTTGCATCAGAAATATTTGCTGCACTTGGCCTGCTTGGGCTGGCATTTTTACCTGATTTTTTACCTGATCCTTTTATTGGAATTATATGTAGTGTTATTGTTTATGCCATCGGAAGCGGTTTAATAGAAGTACTTTGCAGCCCTATTATCGAGGCCTGTCCCTTTGAAAACAAAGAAGCAACTATGAGTCTGCTCCATTCCTTTTACTGTTGGGGAGCAGTTGGGACAATTTTGATTTCCAGCTTATTTTTCCTGATATTTGGAATAGACAACTGGAAATGGCTGGCCGTAATATGGGCAATCATTCCTGCAGTTAATACTTATAACTTCATGACCTGTCCCATTGAACCTCTGGTTGACAACGGTTCTGGAATGGGCATTAAGAATCTGTTTTCCAGACCATTTTTCTGGGTTGCAATATGTCTGATGATCTGTTCCGGAGCTTCTGAACTTGCAATGGCTCAATGGGCTTCTGCTTATGCAGAAGCCGCACTGGGATTGTCAAAAGCCCTGGGCGATTTAGCAGGTCCATGTATGTTTGCAGTAACAATGGGAATCAGCCGTATAATTTTTGGGAAATATGGAGAACAGTTAGATTTAATGAAGTTTATGAGTGGTTCAGGCATATTATGCGTTGTCTGTTATCTACTTGCCGCTTTGTCATCCAGCCCGATTATCGGACTTATCGGTTGTATTGCATGTGGATTTTCAGTTGGAATCATGTGGCCTGGAACAATCAGTATTTCCTCAAAAACTTTTCCAACAGGTGGAACGGCTATGTTTTCTCTTCTTGCCATGGCAGGAGATTTAGGTGGCAGCATTGGACCTGGAATTGTTGGTCGTATCACCCAGAATGCCGGAAATAATATTAGGATTGGCATGGGATTCGGACTTATTTTTCCGGTAATTCTATTGTTTATGTTATTCCTGCTGTATCGAAAAAAATCCACACAGCCCCAAATATCAAATCATTGATGAACCAATAAAAATACCTCCAAAGTAACAGATTTTTATATTTAATCTGTCTGCTTTAGAGGTATCATATCATGCTATTTGCAAAGCATTGAAATCCGGAAGTTGATTAATAACCCCAATTGATTATTTCCCAACTCTTTTTATCTGCCGTTTTCACTAAATACCATTGCCAGTTGGCGTATGTATCATTAGGATTGAACCCACCATCTCCACCTTTTTCGTCTGTATCAAAGATTGATAATACCACAATAAGTTCTTGGTTATTCTCTTTGTGATACTTCTCAATTTCTTCTGCAAATCTGTTTTCAACATCCTCGTCATAGCGAAGTTCAGCAAGTGTGCAACCTTTAAAATCTTTTGCAAATTTTTTCTCTATGACATCAAACGCTTCATTAATTGAATTTTCACCATAGAGTGCAGAGTAACCAACAACACGATTAACATTTGATACATTTCCTCTATTTCCAGTTAATACAAGGACTGTTGCCACACCTGAAATTACTAATACAGCACATATCACACTTATGCTTTTCTTCTTCATACAATCACATCCCTTTGTCAAATCCCGAGTTGTATTATCACTTATCTTTATCTTTTTTTGAAAAAATAAGACTGCCAGATATACCAAAAGATATACCCAAGCATATTCCGATTCCAATTCCCGCCATGCTGTTTAATGAGTTTATAAAAACAACACTCCAGAGCATCGCTGCTATGATTCCAATGATGATACCTATAACCGTCCTTTTGCTTTTCATAAGCTTATCCTCCAACACCACATATCATTGCCCCATAACAAGGAAATCTATTGTACATTATTTTTTAAGTTCATAAAAAAAATTGCTATTTTATCCAACTTTGCTTCATTATATTCTGCAAAATCCAAATAATATTTTGGAATACTTACAGCCTGAATTTCTTTTTTATATAACCATTGTCTTGTTTTGGCTTCCGGAGCAAAAATAACTGCTTGATGTTCACTGGAAAAAATCTCATTATAAGTACATGCTGAATGGTCTAAAACACACTTCCAATCCATATTCTCATCCTGAAAATATCGATTTAGTTGATTCAAAAATTTCTTTGCTTTTTGCATATAAATCACATTCATAATTGGATTATAATGTTCTCCCTCTATTACAGGAATTTCCCATACTAAACAACACGTTTTCATTTATAGATCCCCCTTTACCAAATGCATGACTCCTCAATTTCCTAGTCAATAAAACTTGAAGTTAACTGATACTATCATAAAATCTTTGCAACACGATTGCCAACTCTTCCGGAGCTTCTATGTTTGCTTCATGACCTGTTTTCATAAGTTCATGGAAGTAGGAATTGTTCAAATAATGGCAAAGTTCTTTTGAAGTTTTTTTGTTTGCATTGTCCTTCTCTCCACAAACGATTAATACCGGACAAGCTACCTTATGCAGCGAGTCACTGAAATCTAATTCAGCCATCGTACCACATAGGTTAATAACATTTGCTTTTTTGAAGCCCATTTTATTGAATGCCGACTTTGGCATAAGATGAAATAACATATTCTGAACTTTCAATAATTTTTTGGGCATTTTATATTGTGCTGCAATTAATACAAGTGCCTTTACTTTATCTGGGTGGTCTATCGCATAATTAAGTGCCAAAACAGCTCCTAGAGAAAGCCCACATAAGACAATTTCTTTGTTCTCCTTGTCGCATTCTGATGAGAATGCTGAATATAATTCCCTATATGTAGCAGATTTCCCTTCTAACATCTCTGATAAACTCAAACTGCAACTGCTTTTCGATACTTTCGTTTCTTTTATTACTCTATTCCAACTGTCTGGTTTTTGCCCTAGTCCATGCAAATATAAATACTTCATATATTGTCACT
This sequence comes from Blautia difficilis, assembly GCF_014297245.1. Taxonomy (NCBI): domain Bacteria; kingdom Bacillati; phylum Bacillota; class Clostridia; order Lachnospirales; family Lachnospiraceae; genus Blautia; species Blautia difficilis. Next base: position 53,261 of record NZ_JACOQG010000012.1, read on the forward strand.
CCTTCAAATTCCGATTGAGATTTCACCTGTTTTAAGAGATTTAATAACTGTTATATTTTGTTATTAAATTCTCTGCAATCCCTTGAAAACACTGGATTTGTCGCAGGTGAGCTTTCCCTTATTGTTTCCCTTGTGTTATATCTTCCCACCAGTGTTTACGAACTCTGATAAGGGCAAATACAAGGGCACAAGATGTCCGGTGGACATCTGCTCTGTGCCGACCGAAGCGGCAGCGGAGACCAAGAAAATCCTATAAAACAGTATAACACAAAATAAAAGTGACATGATGAACTGATTGAAATGCTTCTTAATTTTTACAATTAATGATTGATTGAATAATAAGGAGATGGAATACGATGAGAACAATATTTGCAGAATACAATCCACAATGCAACAGTATTGATGTTTATACCAGTGCCGGTGACTAACCGCCGTTCTCTCAGTGGACGGCCCCCAATTGGTGAACTGTCCACTTTTTTTAATAATATTCTCGCTCTTCCCACCAGTCTTTCACTTAACATCGGATTCCAATATAAATCACATTCTCAGGCAATAACAGTACAATAAGATTTATCGGATATTTCAACAGACGCTTATAACAATCCACTGTATATTTTTAAATCTTCATCCTTAAACACATTAAAGATTACCTTTTTTATTCTGCTGTCTTTGTTAAGATACTGTTTTACAGTGTTCGTTGCAATCTCGGCAGCTCGTTGCTGTGGAAAACGGAATACACCTGTAGACAAACAACAGAATGCAATAGATTCCACACCAGTATCAGCTGCAAGCTTTAGGCACTCTGTGTAGCAGCTTGCCAACAGGTCTTCATCTTCTTTTGTGACTTTCCATTGTATAATAGGTCCTACCGTATGAAGAATATATTTTGTCGGAAGATTGTATCCCGATGTTATCTTTGCTTTGCCGGTCTCTTCTTCATGCCCCTGCTTTGCCATAATTTCATGCATTTTCAGACGAAGTTCCATTCCAGCATAAGTATGAATAAAGTTATCAATACAGGCATGCATCGGTGAAAAACAACCAAGCATCTGTGAGTTACACGCATTCACGATCGCATCACATTTCAAAGTGGTAATATCTCCCTGCCAGATATATAATCTCGAATCGGATTTTACAGGTGCAAGCGTGTCAACATCTGTGATTCCACGCTCTATATTTCTTTCTGTAAGATACTCATCCTGTATTTTCAAAAAATCATTATTGATTGGTCTTGGCGGTCTGACATTCATAAGTGAGCGGAGCAGATTTTCCTGCCCCTGCTTATCCGTAGGAATGTTCTGTCTGCCAAACGGTATTTCTTCTTTTAAAAGATACTGAATCAGATATTCTCTTCGCTCATCCTGTGTCATAATACCAGCCCCCTTATATCAGTAATTGCCTTTGCCATATCACCGCCAATACCGATTGCACGTTCCCCGAAGCTTTCCGGAACTACCGCTTCATCTATATTTAGGCGTATCAAACTATAAGACGAGTTCTCCCTCACCATCTTTTCAAAAGGGAAACGTATAATAATCGGCGTATTAAATCCAACTCCAAGTTCCAAAAGAACAACCTTTTTATCTTTATTCTGTTCCAGAAAACCCGCATACCTGTCGGCTGCCTCATGCCACGCTTCATCTTCCACAAAATAATTATCACAACGGAGATTCATAGCCATATTGCCGCCACACACCGGACATTTTGGTACAAGTTCTGATGGAATCAGGCAGTCTCTTCTTGCTTTATCCATTTTACGAAACAGGTCTTTTGCATCGTAAGTCTTTGGATGACAGGCTTTCTGGCACTGGATTTTCCCATAATCTCCCTGTGTTGCAAATATTCTTTTTTCATCGAATCCCGCTTTATAAAACTGATGATCCACATTGGTTGTAAGTACAAAATATTCTTTGTTCTTTACAATATCATAAAGCTCTGTATAAAGCGGCAATGCCGGAGGATCAAAGCGGTTCATCAATGCATGTTTTGACCAGTATCCCCACTTTGCCTCCTCAGACGGATATGGATAAAATCCGGCTGCATACATATCTGTCATGTAGTACTCGCCGTATTTTTTATAAATTCTGCAAAATTGTCTGTAAACCTTTTACCACCATATTGGATTCCCGCAGCTGTCGATGCCCCGGCTCCTGCCCCAATTATAACACAGTCTGTATTTCTTATATTCTTTGCAGCCCTGTCAATCTGGTCTTCATATGCATCTTTTTGGAATACATAATCCCTTGCCGGAGTACTACATAAAAAGTTTCTCCAGTCAGCATGCCCTTTTCTGATTTTCTTAAAAATCATAATGAACCTCTTTTCTCAATACACTGCTTCGGACAAATTTCTGCACACCTTCTTCATCATAGTACATCATATCTATGATTCTTGTCTGAGGATGTCCATCTGAACCTATCGTTGCAACTGTTGTTGAATGAATTTCATCCACCAGAAGTTTAAGATAATCCATTTTTGTCATTTCAAAGTCTCTCCTTTCAGTATCGGTGTAAGTTTTTTATATATCATCATGGCAATTGCTCCAATCACCAAGCCTTTTAAGATATTAAACGGCAATGCATTGAATAGCACAACGTCCAGCCTGGTCTTAATAAATGGCAGAAATTCGCCAAATGATGCAATCAGCTGATCCAGCGGCATAAATGCTTCAAACAGTGGAAGTAGTATAAAATAATTTACAATCGCTGCTGCTATTCCCATAACTACACTTGAAATAACACATGCCCACATCGCCATTTTCCTAGTCTTTTTGTATTTGTATATAAAACCGGCAGCCAGTACATAGGATGCCCCCATCAGGAAATTGGCAAGTTCACCAATTCCTCCTGTTGATGTTGACAGAAGCTGTAATATATTTTTTATCAATTCTATCATCACTCCTGTAACCGGTCCAAACGCAAACGCCCCAATCAGTGCAGGTAAATCTGACAGATCCATTCGTGCAAATGATGGACTCAAAGGAACCGGAAACTCTAAAAATGCCAACACATATGATATAGCTGCCAGTAGAGCTGTCATTGTTATCGTCCTTGTAGAAACTAAATTTTTTCTTGTTTTAATAGTTGCTGTATTGTTACTCATAAATCTCCTTTTTGTGAGATATGCCTGAATTTAAAACAGCCCGCAGGACGGATTCCCTGCGGGACTTGTTTTATCATATCTTCTCTCATCCGGACTTTACCGTCGGTTATGGAATTGCACCATATCAGCTTTTGCTCGCAGACTATACTGCCGGTCAGGAATTACACCTTGCCCCGAAGACTGTAATTTTTTCTGTTAATTATCTTTAAAATTCATAAGGTGGATTTCCAGAGAAATCTGCGATTAAACCATGCGGATTTTCAAGATAGAATACCTCAAAAATAGGATTATCTGCTGTCTGGTACTGTCCCTTAACGATAGGATTGTTCATGCATCCTTCCTTTACACTCTTGTTGTCCTCAAATACTGCTTTGCCATGAAGGCGAATCCATGCGTATTCAGGGGAAGATACTGATACTTCTACTTCAGGATTTGCTAACATATCCTTGTAAACATCCTTTGTGTTGTTAGTACAGAACCAAAGCTTTCCATCCTGCTCAAAACAGAACATGAATGGACGGCATTTTGCCTTTCCATCTCTTCCGACGGTTGCTAAATACTGAACCGGGTTTTTCTGTAAAAATTCTACTACTTTCTGCATTTTAAATTACCTCCTTGATATGCTGTAACAATGATTGTTACATCTTGTAGCTATACAATATCATCCGTTTAATGTAATGTCAATAGTTACATCAAACTTTTTGTAACTTTTTTTGTTACAACTCCTTTTGAAGATTTTACATTGATTATGAAAAACGAAAAGGCTCCGGAAATTGTGATGATATAATCACTCATCCGAAGCCTTCTGTAGGCTACTCTTTCTCTGTATACACTGCAATATCTTTTTTCACATCAGCAAGTGTCATTTCTGAAAGTTTTTCCTCCATTGCCTTCTGTACTTCTAACAGTCTCTTATCAAGAACATGGTGAATATTCTTTCCTACCGGACATTTCTGATTGGGATTCTCATGAAAATGAAACAGTTCTTCATCTGGTGCACATTCCACTGCTTTATACACATCAAGGAATGTAATCTGCTCCAATGGTCTGGTAATTGTCACACCGCCTGTCCCTCTTGCAACTTCAATAAGACCAGCAGCCTTTAATTGTTGCAATATTTTACGAACAATCACCGGATTAGTTCCAATGCTTGCTGCCATAAAATCACTAGTCATCTTCTGATCCGAAAATGTATCTATACAGGCAAACATATGGATTGCCATTGTAAATCTGCTTGAAATCTGCATTATAAACACCTCTCTTTGACAGTAATCATATCAAAAAACAGATGTAATTTCAATGGTTACATTGTTGTTGAAAACTTAATATAAATACAATCAATAGTCTGCTTTAGAAAAAACAGAAAGATACTTTACAAAATCTTCCTGTTTTCTTTTTGTTTTAGTAATATCCTCGTTCCTCCCGCCAGTCTTTCACATAACATCGGATTCCGATATAGACCACGTGCACAAGAATTAACAGTAGAATAAGGTTCATCGGAATGATTGATTTTATCCATTTTCCGAAGTAGATTGCAATAGCTGTACTCATTATCGCCATCATGATACAGATGATATCCCAGCAATATTTCCGGTAGATTTTCCCCACCTGATAACCAATCCAGACTATAAGTCGCCCCTCCTCATCGTTACAAATAGTAACAAAGAAAAAAAACAATTTTATGGTCTATCGACATCTCGCCAAATGGAATTTACCTAACGCAGCGATGCCCCGAACGCCCTTAGTTCTTCTCTCTTTTTCTCGCTCTTGTTTTCAGACCCATGTGCTGTAAACACACCCATGTTTTCAAGTCCAAGATAATCCAGAAAGTCTCCTTTGAACGAGAAAAGAGCACCCTCATACATATTAGCATCTCCGGAGCTAAGTATCATGGCAACTTTTTTCAAATTCTTCGGTCCTCTCGGATATGCCGCAGAATAAAATCTGTCGATTACACATTTTAGCTGACCGGATATGCCGTGATAATAAATGGGCGATGCAATAACAAGCATTTCTGCTTCTTTCAAAAGATTATATACTTCCCTGTGGATGTGGACTTCCATTTAATACTAATATCTTCATTTCCATCACCTTATCTTTTTATTCTTCAATCTTAGTACCAGTCATGCTTCTCATTTTTTTCCAAAGCCTCAATCTGCTCCATCTCTTCGTCAGTTAATTCAAAATCATACAACTGCGTGTTCTCCATGATGTGATCAGGATTGCTTGAACCCGGAATTACAATTCTGGTGTCACTACTTCCAGCCTCCCAATTTCTATTTTATCTGATTGCAAATATCCGCAATAATCTGAACCGGTGTCATACCAACCTCTTTCAGTAATTCATTTGGGTCATATCGGTCATAAAATTTCTTATCAAGTCCGTAATTTTTCACTTTCATATCAGAACTACCATAGAAGGAAGCTATTTTCTCGCCAAAACCGCCGCTTAAAATACCGTCTTCCATGGTTATTACCATCTGATGTCTTTCGGAAAGACTTTCCAGTAATTCTTTGTCAATACCAGAAGCAAAACGAGGATTGATCAATGTCGGCGTAAAGCCAAGTTCTGCTTTTATTTTTGCACTGAGCTGTTCACCACGCTGATAAAAATCACCAAGTGCCAGAATTGCAACCTTTTCACCAGCTTCTTCCACTTTAAAATGATTCAGTCTGTTAAAATCCTTATCTGCTTCACGATAGGTTACCTGATTTCCGGGGATGAGAATCATAACCGGATGTTCCTTCTGATCAACTGACCAATCTAGCATAGCAAGGTATTCATCTTTTGAGGTAGGTGCAAGCACTACCAGATTCGGAACATTCGTGTAAGCCGCCAGTCCAAAAATTCCAAGATGCGTAACATCTGTCAAACTGTCAAAAGAATTGTAGTTTAAGAGAATCGTAACAGAACTATTGTTAATACATACATCATGAGAAATCTGGTCATACGCTCTTTGAATAAAGGTTGTGTTAGTAACCACAAGCGGTTTCGCACCGTTTTTTGCTGCACCAGATGCCATGGCAACCGCCTGTTCCTCCGCAATCCCTACATCCACATACTGCAATCCAAGCTCCTTTCGCTGCTCCTTATTTAAGCCTGCACTGCCCGGCATAGCAGGAGTAATCACAAGAAACTCAGAATCACTTTTTGCTTTTTGCATAATATACTCAGCAGTGATAGATGTATAATCTTCTCCATCTCCAAAAGAAATTGTAGGTTTGCCTGTTTCACGGTCAAATGGCATACACCAATGCCATCCCTCTTTGTCTTTTTCAGCAATTTCATATCCCTTTCCTTTTTGTGTATGGATATGGACTACGATTGGATGATCCGTATCTTTCACCTTGCGGAATAAGGAAATCAGTGATGCTATGTCATTGCCGTTTTCCTCATATATATAATCTAATCCAAACGCTTTGAAGAGATTATTGGAAGCAGTTCCGCCTGTCTCTCTTAATTCGGCAAGATTTTTATACATTCCGCCATGTACTTCGGCAATCGACTGCTCATTATCATTTACTATAATAATTAGATTGGAGTTAATCTCTGATCCGGCTACATTCAATCCCTCTAGTGCTTCACCGCCTGAGAGGGAGCCATCACCAATAATTGCAATAATATTTTCTTTATCTCCTTTTATATCTCTCGCTTTAACCAGACCCGTAGCCAAAGAAACTGAAGTCGAAGTGTGACCTACATTGAAGAAGTCATGTTCACTTTCTTCCGGATTTGTATAACCGGAATCCTCTGAAAAGTGCTCATCGGAAATATATCCATTCTTTCTTCCGGTCAGAATCTTATGAGGATAGCTCTGATGAGATACGTCAAATACAAACTTATCCTTAGGCGAAGAGAAAACATAATGCATGGCAATCTCTGCCTCCACCATACCGAAATTTGGACCAAAGTGACCGCCGATTTTAGTCAACCGGTTAAACAATGCTTCTCTGATTTCCGAAGCAAGTTCCTCCAGCTGCTCCATAGACAATTTTTTTACATCTTCCGGTCCGTTAATTGTTTGAATAATTTTATAATCTGTCATTTACATTCTCCTTATTTTCATTAGATTTCTTTAACGAGTAGATCAAATAATCCAGGCAATCTATATTTTCCTGATAATTATGTGTCTGTTCCATTAAATGTTTTCTATACACACACAACTGTGATAACAGCGCTTCTACATTGTTTTCTTGTGCCAGTTTCATGCAACGCTGGATTGTTTTCTGATTACAGCCTGCGTCCACAAGATTCTGATAAATTCTTCCATATTTGTCATTTGCTTCTGCCATCTGTCTGCACCTCCTGCTTTAATTATACATTCTTCAAACGATATATCTAATACTTATAATTCATATCACGATATTCTTGACAGGAATATCATTTGAGTATAGGATAATAAAAAAGGTTGGAGGTTGTACTATGGAAATTCGTGTACTTCGCTATTTTCTTGAAATTGCACGTGAAGGAAATATGTCAAGAGCTGCTGAAAGACTTCATGTTACACAGCCAACGCTCTCTAAGCAGATGAAGGATCTGGAACAAGAGCTTGGCAAAAAATTATTTAAGCGTGGCAGCACCAGCGTCAGTCTTACTGATGAGGGTATGCTTCTACGAAAAAGAGCAGAAGATTTACTGGCCTTGGCTGACAAAATCACAAACGAATTTCAGGCAATGGATGATATCACAGGCGGTGATATTTATATTGGCTGTGCAGAATCTTATCTTGTAAAGTATCTTGCCCGTGCTGTAAAAAAGTTAAGCAGCATTTATCCCAATATTCATTATCATGTTACCAGCGGTGATACCGAACAGGTAACGGAACGATTAGACCGTGGTCTTCTGGATATGGCATTTATTGTAGAACCGCCAGATTTATCAAAATACAATTATCTTGAAGTTCCTGAATACGATACATGGGGTGTTCTAATGAGAAAGGATAATCCATTAGCCACAAAAGAGGCTATTATCTTTGATGACTTATTGGATATTCCTATTTTTTGTTCGGAACAGTCTGCTAAAATGGATTTACCCCGTTGGTGTTCCGATAACCTTGACCGACTTAATATATTAGCGACATTTAATCTCTGCAATAACGGTGCCGTTTTTGTCCGTGAAGGGCTGGGGGTTGAGCTTACCTTTGACAAGTTAGTAGAAACAAATGCAGAAAGTGATTTATGCTTCCGTCCGATTACACCGCCCCTCCATACAAAAATGTATGTTATATGGAAAAAATATCAAATATTCACTCCTGTTGCTAATCTGTTACTGGAAGAAATAAAAAAGATCATCGTTTTACCATAATCGTGAAACGATGACCTTTTTGTGATTTGAACACAGCAAGACAAACTTCGATTTAGATTTCACCTGTTTTAAACGATTTAATAACTGTTATATTTTATTATCAAATTCTCCGTAAGTCCTTGAAACACTGGATTTATCGCAGGTGAGCTTTCCCTTATTGTTTCCCTTGTGTTATATCGTCCCACCAGCGTCCTCACTTTCTGAGATTGTCGGTCTTTTCATAATTTTGATCACATTCGGATGATTCTGTTCCTTTATAAAGCTACTTTGTTACACAATACTCATAAACCATTCCACCGTTTCTGGTGAATAATGAGAAAAGAACAAACTCTTTCCAGTATCAAGCACTTCCATCTGCTTCATTTCCTCATCTGTCAGCACAAAATCAAATACATTGAAATTCTCCTGCATTCGTTCTTCGTGCGTTGATTTTGGAATCACAACAACGCCATTCTGAAGCAAGAAACGAAGTGCCACCTGAGCTACACTCTTTCCATATTTTGCTCCGATTTCTTTCAGTACCGGAGTATTGAAAAAATCATTTTTTCCTTCTGCAAACGGTCCCCAGCTCATAATCTGTGTATTATGTTTTGCAAGATATTCACGAGCCACTTTCTGCTGCTGGAACACATGTGTTTCCACCTGATTTACCGCAGGAACAACTTCTGCGAAATGTGCAATATCGATATAACGATCCGGATAGAAGTTTGAAACGCCGATTGCACGTGCCTTGCCTGCTTTATAGGCTTCCTCCATTGCACGGTATGTTCCGTAATAATCGCCAAATGGCTGATGAATCAAAAGCAGATCCACATAGTCTGTTTTCAATTTCTTCAAGGATTCCTCAATCGAAGCCTTTGCTTTTTCATATCCTGCATTGCTGATCCAGATCTTTGTGGTAATGAAAAGTTCCTCTCTTGGCAGACCGCATTTTACAATTGCCTGACCTACGCCTTCTTCATTGCCATATGCCTGAGCAGTATCAATGCTACGATATCCGTTTTTAATTGCAGTAAGCACGCAGCTCTCTGTTTCTTCCGTGGGAGTCTGATAAACGCCATAGCCAAGCTGTGGCATTTTCACACCATTATTTAATGTAATATAATCCATCGTTTCGTCCTCCTTTTGTATTCATTTTATGAAATATGATATTTCTTGTTTTCTGTTTACACTCAAATTATATTCTGTTAAAATGAATGTGTACAATATCAACTCTGGAATCTGCTATTCATATTATGAATAGAAAGGAGTATCTAAATGTTAGACTTATCCGATCTTTACCAGTTTGTAACCTACGCAGACTGTGGTACCTTATCTGCTGCTGCAGATAAACTTCATATTTCCCAGCCGACACTTACCAGAACCATGCATGATGTGGAAGATGCTTTTGGTGTTCCGCTCTTTCATCGTGGTAAAAATCGTATCGAATTAACTGCCACCGGTAAAGTAGCGGTAGAGCAGGCCAGGTCTCTGCTTTCTGAAGCTGAAAAAGTGGTTCAGACCGTACAGACTTTTGAACGCAATCAGCATACGATTACCATTCATTCCTGTGCTCCTGCACCTCTATGGTCATTATTGCCTGAACTGTCACGCAGATTTCCTGATAATATTATTTCCTCAAAACTGACAAATATGGATGAAATCCTTCAAAATACCAGTTCCGGCAATGCTGATATCGGTATTCTGCCACAGGCCTGTTCAGATAAAAATCTTCTCTGCATCCCTTATCTTAAGGAGCAGCTATATGTCTGTATCCCGAAAGAACACAAACTGGCAGAACATTCACATCTGAGTCTTTCACAGCTTAACGGTTTTAACTGCCTTCTTCGTGATGAAATCGGTTTCTGGACAAATCTGGTAAAGAGCAAAATGCCAGCATCCCGCTTTCTGATACAGACAGATGAATTTGAGTTTGAAGAATTGGTCAGGACTTCCACATTATTATGTTTTTCCAGCAGTAAAGCACCCGGCTCAGAGCAGACTCTGAAAGGACGGAAACGGATTCCCTTAACTGATCCGGAAGTAAATGTTACCTATCACCTGATCAGCTCAACTAAGAGTACTATTTTACAATCTGTTTCGCCCACTTTTGAATTTCGTCATCAGAAGTAATCTGTTTTTCTTCATTAAAGCGGACATTGAGCCCCGCATGAACCGTTGCTCCCTTGCAGGCATTCTCAAAATCCTTGAATGTATGACCTATCCATCCACCATTCGTTGCAAATGGGTATACAGATTTTTCAGATAAATCTGTACTGTGAAGGAAACTGTTCATAGCGGGTGCAAACGTGTACCACCATACCGGTGTTCCAAGAATAACGGTATCATACTTGCTCAAATCTGCATTGATCTGCCTGATCTTTGGCAGAAATCCACTGTTTACTTCTTTCTGTCCCTGATCTACCACATGGTCATAACTTCCTGTATATGGCTTGACAGTCTCAATTTCAGCAAGATCTGCGCCAATTTCAGCCGCAACTTTCTCCGCTACATGACGGGTATTTCCACCGTATGAATAATAAATTAAAATACTTTTCATTATGCTACCTCACACAAAGACTAAATAATAGTACTCTTTTCAAACTTATAATTCTTTTCCAAGTTCATATGCTTTCTTCATCACATCCACATGGCTTGCAGCTGTATTTGCAGCATCAATTCCACCGCCACTTACGATGCCTTTTAAGGAAGCCTTTTCAAAACAATCTACCCAGCCTTGCAGACCATTGTAGGCTTTTTCAAATACACTTTCATCATTCTCAGCGGCAGTTGCAATCATATAAATATCTCTGAATGAATAATCTGTCGAATACAAAGGATTCAATCTATCAAGAAGTGTTTTCATCTGACCGCACATCTCATAATAATAAATTGGTGTTGCATAGACAATGACCTCCGCATCCTTTACCTTTGCCATAATATCTGCAACATCATCCTTCAATACACATATTCCAGTCTTCTGACAGGATAGACACCCGACACAATATTTTATATCTTTTCCTTTCAAAGAAAGAAGTTCCACATCATGCCCAGCTTCTTTTGCTCCCTTTGCACATTCCTTTGCGAGTATATCAGAATTGCTGCCTCCTCGAAAACTTGTAGATATGATCAATACTTTTTTTGCCACAATTAAATTTCTCCTTTTTCAGCGTCTTTTTTAACCTTACGTATAACTTTCGCAGGCACTCCTGCCGCGATCATATTGGCCGGAACATCTTTTGTTACAACTGCTCCGGCAGCAATGATCGAACCTTTACCAATCGTAACCCCTGGAAGAACCGTTACATTTGCTCCAATCCATACATTTTTTTCAATATGAATTGGCTGAAATGTCATACCAGCTCTTTTCTCAGGATCTTCCATATGATTGATTGTTGCCAGTACTGCATTATGTCCAATCAGAGCTTCATATTACTCGAATATTCTTCAAATGTCATGATTAACCAACCCCGTTTTCTTTAAAAAATTTCTGGATTTTATCAAATGGGATTACATCCAGATTATCGTAAAGATCTGTATGGACGGCCCCTGGAATTGTCAGCAGCTCTTTATTGGATGTGTACTTGCTGTCCTTGATCATATTTTCATAAGCATCTTTTCCAAAATAATAACTGTGCGCTTTTTCTCCATGAACGATAAGGACTGCACTTCTGATTTCATTACAGTACTTTAATATTGGCTGATTCATAAATGACATACATCCAATACTGTTCCAGCCCCCATTGGAATTCAGGCTCCTTTTATGATAACATCTGCCTTTATAATACTCACTATAATCTTTTACGAAGAGAGGGGCATCTTCCGGAACCGGAAGTGGAACACAACCACCACTTCTGGAATACTCGCCTTTACGGTATTCTTGTGTTCTGAGGGCATTCAGTGACTGTTTCTTTGCATAACGTGCTTCTTCACTGTCCTCAGAATCAAAGTACCCATTTGCATTTACCCTTGTCATATCATACATGGTAGATGCTACAGTTGCTTTTATTCTTGTATCCAATGCAGTTGCGTTAAGAGCCATTCCACCCCATCCGCAGATTCCAATGATTCCTATTTTATCCGTATCCACATCTTCCCGAACAGAAAGAAAATCAACAGCAGCCATGAAATCTTCTGTATTAATATCCGGAGAGGCCATGAATCTTGGATTTCCTCCACTTTCCCCCGTAAAAGAAGGATCAAATGCAATCGTTAAATATCCTTTTTCAGCCATCGTCTGCGCATATAATCCAGAACACTGTTCTTTGACTGCACCAAATGGTCCGCTTACGGCAATCGCAGGATATTTCCCTGACACATTTTTCAGCTTATACAGATCTGCAGCAAGTGTGATTCCATAACGATTTACAAATGTCACTTTCTTATGGTCTACTTTTTCACTCTGTGGAAAAGTTTTATCCCATTCAGATACCAACTTTAATTCTTCTGTTTTTAACATATTTAACATCCTCCATATGCAAAATTTCTTGTAATTACACTAACAATAGTATATGATATAAATATCATACAACCTAAAGTTAACTTTAGGTCAAGCATATTTTGAAAGAAGGTTTTTTATGTATACAATCGGTCAGGTCTCTGCAATGTTTAGTCTTCCTGTTTCTACCTTAAGATATTATGACAAGGAAGGTTTTTTCCCTAATCTGGAACGTAAAGGAAACATCCGTTATTTCAGCGATAATGAGTTGGAAGCGCTTCGTATCATTGAATGTCTGAAGAAATCTGGGCTTGAGATCAAAGATATAAAGCAATTTTTTATCTGGGTATCTGAAGGCAGCGCCAGCTATGAAAAAAGGAAAGAATTATTTGAAGCCAGAAAATCAGCTGTTGAAACTGAAATCCAGGAACTTCAAAAAACTCTCTCCCTCTTAAAATTTAAGTGCTGGTATTATGAAACAGCAATGAAAGATGGTAATGAAGATACGATAAATGCCATGTTACCTGATAAACTTCCAAAAAATATACAGAAACTATATGACAAAGGACATGAATGATTTTTGTTTTCTTCTTCAGACTGGAATTTGTATGGATCAACTCCTTATCGACCTGCCTTAGCTTGCTTATAAAGCAGAATGCCTTTGATAAGCAATAACAGGAACGTTACTGTTGTCGCATACGGCTCTCTCGCCATAGCTAAAAACAAAACCGCAATTATACTGAGTCCTACAGAGATGAATGTAACCGATTTTTTGCCCTTTTCTAATTTGAAATAGGTCATCAGTATTTTCATGATTCCAATAAACGAACATAATGGTTCCCAAAATATAACATCAATATAGGTATACGGTGCATGTTGAGTTAATACTTTTCATCTCCCTGATATTCAGGTAAAATCATCAGCAGATAAACCATTAAAAATAAATTTTTCAAAGCCTCTGTAAGATTAATAAAGCCCATCACGATGGTGGTATATGAACAGTAACCAGTAAATAAACAATTTATTGACAAATAACTGACCAGATGTAATAATACCACTCAGAGATAGTATTTGGACTCAAAACTATACTCTGGCTGAAATCACTGGAATCTTATATAAAAGCAGCCAGCCGGAATCCGGAAACGGGAACGGAGGGATGTATGTAATTTTAAAAGATACGAGCCGGTATTTATGATACAAAAAATCAGATTTCCAATAATCTATGGAATAGTAAAACGTATTTTATGTATCAGAAACAGGACTCAATATACAGGGAATCAATCAGAAGCGTTTCAGGGTCAAAGTGTATCCTGATGCGCTTTTTTTGCAGATCATAAAGGTATATTTCCTTTTTATGGTGCTGCTTGACTCTGATTTTTCCCGCAGGAAAGGACTATATAAGATGACAATAGAAATGTTAAAAGGAAAAATCCACAGAGCAACTGTTGTCCAGGCTGAACTGGATTATGTGGGAAGCATTACTGTGGATGAAGAACTGTTGGAAGCTGCCGGAATACTGGAATATGAGAAAGTTCAGATTGTAGATGTGAACAATGGCAGTCGATTTGAGACATACACAATCTGTGGAAAACGCGGAAGCGGTATGATCTGTCTGAACGGAGCAGCAGCAAGATGTGTAAGCACAGGTGACAAGATTATCATCATGGCTTACGCAGGATATGAGCCTGAAGAGGCACGCACTCATAAGCCTGCAGTTGTATTTGTAGATGAAGAGAATAAGATCAGCAGAGTGACCAATTATGAGAAACATGGTCTGCTGAAAGACATGGCCTGAAAACGTTGATATCAGATTAGAGGCTATCATAAGATGAAAGTGAATTCAGAAAAGAGGCTATCTCAAAATCTATGATACCGGTCCATTGACCGAGAAAAAGGAGATAACAATGCAGGTAACAAAAACAGTAGAAGAAACAAGAAAACAGATCAAAGCATGGAAAAAAGAAGGTAAAACTATAGGTCTTGTTCCAACAATGGGATTTCTTCATGAGGGACATGCAAGTCTGATCAAAAAATGCAGAGAACAGAACGACATTGTAGTTGTGTCTGACTTTGTCAATCCAACACAGTTTGGTCCGACAGAGGATCTTGAGGCATATCCAAGAGATTTCGAACACGACAGCAAACTCTGTGAGAGTCTTGGCGCAGACCTGATCTTCTGCCCTGAACCTTCTGAAATGTATCATGATCCCCATGCATTTGTAAGTATCGATACATTATCTGAGACACTTTGTGGAAAAACACGTCCTATCCATTTCAAGGGTGTGTGCACAGTTGTAACCAAGCTGTTCCATATTGTAGCCCCGGACAGAGCATATTTCGGACAGAAGGATGCTCAGCAGCTGGCCATCATCCGCAAAATGGTCCAGGATCTGAATTTTGATATAGAAATCGTAGGCTGCCCGATCATCCGTGAAGAGGACGGACTGGCAAAATCCTCCAGAAATACATATTTAAGCGATGAAGAGAGAAAGGCTGCTCTCTGTCTGTCCAGATCCGTAAAACTCGGACAGGAAATCATTCACGCAGGTATTTCCGCAGAAGAACTTCTCGGCAAAATGCGTGCAGTGATTGAGGCAGAGCCTCTGGCAAAAATCGATTACGTTTCCATGGTAGATGCACTTACCATGCAGCCTGTGGAAAAAGCTGATCATAATGTTCTCGTAGCAATGGCTGTCTATATTGGCAAAACAAGACTGATCGATAACTTCAGCTACGAGGTATAATATATGGAAAATATTTTAAAGAAAATCGGGAAAATCAGCAGTTTTGCATCCAGATATATTGGAATCATCATCATTGCCTTTTCATGCCTTGCCTTTTTCTGGAGGGATAGATTTGCATGGATGACAAATTATACATCTGTTTTTCTGGGCGTGATCATGTTTGGTATGGGACTGACCATACGTCTGGAAGACTTCCGGGCAATTTTTTCCAGGCCCAAGGAAGTGATCATTGGCGCAGTTGCACAGTATACGATCATGCCAGTCGTAGCCTGGGTATTGTGTAAAGTTATGAATCTTCCCGCAGATCTGGCTCTGGGTGTGATTCTTGTGGGATGCTGTCCTGGTGGAACAGCCAGCAATGTGATCACCTATATTGCAGGCGGTGATGTTGCACTTTCAGTAGGAATGACCATCGTTTCCACTCTGGCTGCTCCTGTTATGACTCCATTTCTTGTGTACATTCTGGCAGGTGCCTGGGTGGAAGTATCCTTCTGGGCAATGGTACTTTCTGTTGTAAAAGTAATTCTGGTTCCTGTACTTCTTGGAATTCTTCTCCGTACACTTGCAGGAGATCATGTAGATAAAGTTTCAGATGTTATGCCATTGATCTCTGTTGTTGCCATTGTTATGATCATTGGCGGAATCGTGGCAATTAATGCAGAAAAAATCTTAAGCTGTGGAGTTCTGGTCCTTGGCGTTGTTGCGATCCACAATTTCTGTGGTATGATGCTTGGACTCCTTGCAGCAAAAATTTTCCATGTAGAATATACACGGACAACAGCTATAGCTATTGAAGTAGGCATGCAAAACAGCGGACTGGCAGTTTCTCTGGCAGCAGCTAACTTTGCAGCCAATCCACTGGCAACACTTCCAGGTGCTATTTTCAGTGTATGGCATAATATTGCAGGTTCCATCTTTGCAGGAATCCGCCGTTCCGGCGCAGAGAACCGGACACGCACAGGTGAAAATGGTGTGTCTGCAGCATAAATAACAAGCGAACGTAGAAAACAAAAAATCCCCGGAATCCCTGGCTTAACAGTGATAAGAAACTAATTTGCTTATCTACTGCCAGCTAACGGATTCCGGGGCAAAAATAAGTAAGTCCGTAAAGCTCCATTGACGAAAAAGGAATCACAAGATACAATAATAGCAAATAGCAGTGGGAGGATATTACAAAATGGCTGAACGAAAACCATATGTCACAAAAACAAGGC
This sequence comes from Blautia difficilis, assembly GCF_014297245.1. Classification (NCBI taxonomy): domain Bacteria; kingdom Bacillati; phylum Bacillota; class Clostridia; order Lachnospirales; family Lachnospiraceae; genus Blautia; species Blautia difficilis. The sequence goes on from NZ_JACOQG010000012.1 coordinate 70,043, forward strand.
AGGTTATCCTGGAATATATGAAAAAACAGAGGGCAACTACTGTCAGTGTAGCTGATATCGAAACGTATTTAAAAGAAGAGGGTATTAGGGTAAATACAACAACTGTCTATCGCTATCTGGACAAGCTTTGTGCAGAACATATTGTAATTAAATACCCTGATCTGAAATCCGACAAAGCAGTATTCCAATTTGCAGGAGAGGAAAAACGATGTACCAATCATCTACATCTGAAATGCATTAAATGTGGTAAAGTGATACATCTGGACTGTCACTTTATGGATGAACTAAAGGAGCATCTCTTTCAGGAGCATGGATTCCGTCTTCAGTGCAGTGGTGATATGCTTCACGGGATCTGTCAGGACTGTGAAGAGAAGAAGGACTCTTCACAATTCTGATCAGGATTCTTCCGGTTCTTCTCCAATCAACTGCTCACAGCTGAACAGTTCTCTGACTGCATTTTCATATACTACACATTTCTCTGCTTTCTTAATTTTTTTGGCATATTTTTTATTGTTTGTAAACATAGGTGCCAGATAAGACCATAATTCTTTCATACGAAACAGGATATTTCTGTCTCCGGACAGGTCTTCGCAGTACTCATTGTACATCATATCATGAAATCTGCGGATTTCTTCCTTTAACGCAGGTGCACCGCCACGGATTTCTCTGGCAAGTGCAGGATTCTTCAGTGTTCCTCTGCCTGTCATAATGCAGTCCAGGGTCGGAAACATTTCCTGTAATCTGGTACAGTCTTCTGCTGTGACAATATCTCCGTTATAGCAAACCGGGCTCTTTGAGTGCTCCACAGCCTCTCCAAATGTTTCCAGACGTGGCGTATTTTTGTAATAATCTTTCTGCACTCTTGCGTGAACAATTAACTCCTCCAGCGGATATTTATTATAAATCGTCAGCAGATCCTCAAATTCTTCCGGATCATCCATACCCAGACGGGTCTTGATGGAAATCTTCATATCACATTTACGGAAAATCTCATCCAGGAATTTGTCCAGTTCATCCGGCCTGTCCAGAAATCCTGCACCTCTGCCCTTCGTCACAACGGTCTTTGACGGACAGCCAAGGTTCAGGTTTACTTCTTTATATCCGTATTCCTGCAGAGTTTCCGCTGTCTGGATAAAATCCTCTGCATTCTTTGTGAGAATCTGGGGAACTGCATACATTCCCTCATTATTCTCTGGCATAATATCTTTCTTTTCTCTGGTGCTGAGATGTCCTTTCTGATTTGGAAGGATAAAGGGAATAAAGTACTTGTCAAAACCTCCAAAACACTGATAAAGTGCCTTTCTGTATGTATATCCTGTGATTCCCTCAAGGGGAGCTAAATATATTTTCATGTGCTTCTCCTGTTGTATTTATTGTACTCTTCATTCATTATACTGTAGTTATTCTGTTTTCTCAATGCAGACTTGAAACAACCGCTGCAAATTGTAAAAAGCTCAAAATTTCTTGGAAAAGCACCAACACCCTGTCCCGGACATAAACTATATAGAAATCCCCTTCGAGGTAGCGATTTGAAGGCCTTTCAAAAACCTTTGTCCATATCCCAGGAAAAATATTATCTTCAAAAATATCAGGAGGGCGATTCCCAGGCAAAGAATATCCTGATTGAGCATAATCTCCGACTGGTGGCCCATGTGGTCAAAAAGTATCAGGGAACCGGTGAGGATACCGATGATCTGATTTCTATTGGCACCATCGGTCTGATCAAGGCTGTCACAACCTTTAATCCACAGAAAGCCTCCCGGCTTTCTACCTATGCTGCCAGATGTATAGAAAATGAACTGCTGATGTATTTTCGGGCTAAGAAGAAGCATTCGAAAGAAGTATCTCTGTACGACCCCATCGGAACGGATAAAGAAGGAAATGAAATCAATCTGTTAGATGTAATAGAAAGCGTGCCTGTGGATATTGTAGAAGAATGTTATATCCGGGAAAATACCACCTATCTGCTGCAGTCTCTGAAAAAAATCCTGTCAGAAAAGGAATATCAGGTGATCTGCTACAGATATGGGCTCTTTGGCATGGAGGAAGAAACTCAGCGGGAAATCGCACAAAAGCTGTGTATCAGCCGCTCCTATGTTTCCAGAATTGAGAAAACTGCTTTGCAGAAACTCCGTGGGCTTTTTCCCCAGACAGAATAAACGCAGCCAACGTTTCATTTGTTGGCTGCGTTTACTTTTACTCTGCTCTTCTCAATAAATCATAAACCTGGATTTCGGTTCCTAAATCAATAAACAGCTTCTGCTGTGCATGAGGTGCACTTTCCATGGAATTGCCTTCCTCATCATAAATTCCCTTCACAGTGACAGCTACATTCTGTCCGTCCGGTTTCATAATTTCAATTGTCTCACCTACAGAGAATTTATTTCTCTGAGTGATCTGCGCATAACCGTGTTCATCCACTGCCTCAGCAAATCCCAGATACGTATATTCCTTCTGATAAGTGTTATTATCATAAATCTGTGTATTCTCATCCGGTTTTCCATAGAAAAATCCGGTGGTAAACTGTCTGTAAGTACAGTTAGAAATCTGTTCCTGGTACCATGGCATATTTGCCTGATATTTCTCAGGGCTCTCCATATAGTCGTCTATTGCCTTGCGGTAAGTTCTGGCAACAGTTGCAACATAGAGAGCGGTTTTCATACGGCCTTCTATCTTCAGGCTGTCGATTCCGCTGTTAATGATATCGTCCATATGCTCGATCATGCACAAGTCTTTGGAATTAAAGATATAGGTTCCTCTCTCATTCTCAAATACAGGCATATATTCTCCAGGACGTTTCTCCTCCACAATGGAATATTTCCAGCGACAGGGATGGGTACAGGCTCCCTGATTTGCATCACGTCCAGCCAGATAATTACTGAGCAGACATCTTCCTGAATAGGAAATACACATTGCACCGTGGATAAATGTCTCTATCTCCATATCCTCCGGAATGTGCTCCCGGATCTCTCTGATCTCAGCAAGTGAAAGCTCCCTTGCTGTTACCACACGCTTGGCTCCCAGCTGATACCAGAAACGGTATGTTTCATAATTCGTATTATTTGCCTGTGTACTGATATGGCGTTCGATCTCCGGACAGATTTCCTTTGCATACATATAGATTCCGGGATCCGCAATGATCAGGGCATCAGGCTTCAGTTCCTTAAGCTCTGTCAAATATTCTCTTACACCTGGCAGATCATAGTTATGAGCCAGGATATTTACAGTCACATATACTTTCACCCCATGCTCATGGGCAAATGCAATTCCCTCTTTCATATCTTCATGGGAAAAGTTCTTGGCCTTTGCTCTTAGTCCAAAAGCTTCCCCTCCGATATATACCGCATCTGCTCCAAAAATAACAGCAATTTTTAATACTTCAAGGCTGCTTGCAGGAACAAGCAATTCAATTTTTCTCATAATGATTACTCCTGTTTCACACTGACTGTAACTCCATCTCCCAGAGGAAGAATGGTTGTTACAAAGGATGGATCATGCTTCAGTTCATACAGATACTCCCGCATCCGTTTATATATAGTTCTCTTTCTGCGCTCTACCAGGTAATGAGATTCAATAATATCTCCCTCCTGAAGTACATTGTCAGAAATCAGAACACTGCCCTTAGTCATCAGCCTCCTGATATCCGGAAGCCAGTGAATATATTGCCCCTTGGCAGCATCCATAAAGATCATGTCAAATGGTCCCTCCAGAGTTTTCAGCAGTTCTCCTGCATCTCCTTCCAGCAAAGTGATCTGATTTTCTCGTCCGGCCCTGCGGAAATTTTCCCTGGCAATAGGAATCCTTTTGTCATAATTCTCTATTGTTACAATCTGCAGATCCTCTCTCCCATATTCGCACATAAGAAGTGTGGAGAAGCCAATGGCTGTCCCCACCTCCAAAATGCGTCCCGGCTGGTTCATAGCCAGAAACGTCTTTATAAAGCTCTGCATTTCTCTTCGGATCACAGGCACCCTGTCTCTCAGGGCTGTCTGTTCCAGTTCCTCCAGAAATGGGGTATTTCCCCTATCCAGAGAATTGATATAGGTACGCATCCGCTCCTCTACTATCACGAAGTACTTACCCCTTCCTGCTCCTCATCTCCCGCAAGGATTCCCATGATCCGATTGGGAGTATAAGCTGTACTCAGTAAATAGGTACCTGCCTTCAGCTTTCCATGATAAGTGGAAAGTCTCTCCTGCACATAAAATACCGGTGCACTTTTCACCAGTCCCTTTTTCTGGAGTGTCTTTGCTATTCCATAAAGAGAAGCATCCTCTTTAATAACAACTGTTACCTCCTGGCCTTCACCAGGGCTCATAGCCTGCTGATTAAATACGTCATGCCCAAACTGAAAAGCAGATTTACCGATCCAGAAAAACAGGACAATAACACAGATATAAAGCGCGATTTTGAAAAAGACACTTGCAATTGCAACTCCCGCCGCGCCTACCCGGTCTCTTGTCTCACCAGTATCACCCATAGTTCTCTTCCTTTCTGATCCTTAGCTTATATTCGGAGTATCAAAATCTATTCCATCGGTCAGTTCCATATAAATCCTCTGGATCATCCTGCAGAGAGCAAGCTCTGCATCCAGATATGCATTTACCAGTGGAAGCCTGCGAAGCTCTGCAGATTCCTTTCCCATTTGTTCTACCACTTCAAAAAGCTGGTCTGAACTGCACTGGCTCTGTATCCGGTAGTTTTTGGCCCGGAATGCATCCACACGCTTCTTCAGATCCGAATCCTGACTTAGGATTTCTTTCTGTTTCTCAAATTCTATATATTCAGCACTTTCTTTTATAGAAGCCAGAAGTCTGCTGATACTTTCTTCTAATGTGTTCTCTTCCATTTTTATTATGCCTCCATAATGATCGGAAGGATCATAGGGCTTCTCTTTGTACGTTTCCAAAGGAATTCACTGAGAGCATCCTTGATCACAGTCTTGATCTTGCCCCAGTCTGTAATATTGCGTTCCAGACAGGAATCCAACGCATTCTCCACTACTTCCCTGGCATTATCCATCAGATCCTCTGATTCTCTCACATAGACAAATCCTCTGGACACAATATCCGGTCCTGCAAGAACTACATTACTGTGACGCTCCAGGGTCACAACTACGATCATAATTCCGTCCTCTGCCAAATGCTGACGGTCACGAAGCACGATATTTCCTACATCTCCTACGCCAAGCCCATCTACCAGAATCGCTCCGGTGTGTACAGTTCCGGTTATCTGTGCACTCTGGCTGTCAAGCTCCAGCACATTTCCGGAAGCAAGAACAAATACATTCTCCTTTGGAATTCCCAGCTCCATAACAATATTTTTCTGAGCTGTCAGATGACGGTACTCTCCATGCACAGGAATTGCATATTTGGGCTTCACCAGAGAATAGATCAGTTTGATTTCTTCCTGGCAGGCATGTCCGGATACATGTACATCCTGGAAGATTACCTTGGCACCCTTCATGGATAATTCATTGATTACCTTGGATACTGCCTTCTCATTACCTGGAATCGGGTTGGAACTGAAAATGATCGTATCATTTGGCTTGATCACAATCTTTTTATGAATATTAGCTGCCATACGTGACAGGGCTGCCATAGATTCTCCCTGGCTGCCGGTGGTGATCAGCACTACCTGCTCATCCGGATAATTCTTCACCTGATCGATCTCTATAAGAGTCTGATCCGGAATGCGCAGATATCCAAGCTCCGCAGCAGTTGTGATAACATTCACCATACTGCGTCCCTCTACTGCTACCTTCCTGCCAAAACGATATGCAGTATTGATGATCTGCTGCACACGGTCAACATTTGAAGCAAAGGTTGCGATAATAATTCTGTTCGTTTTGTATTCATTGAAAAGATTATCAAACACATGTCCCACAGAACGTTCTGACATGGTGAAGCCACTGCGCTCTGCATTGGTACTGTCACACATCAGTGCCAGAACACCTTTTTTGCCGATTTCTGCCAGACGCTGAAGGTCGATGGCATCTCCGAATACAGGTGTATAGTCTACCTTAAAGTCACCGGTATGGACTACAATTCCTGCCGGAGAATAAATAGCCAGTGCAGACGCATCCTGGATACTGTGGTTAGTCTTAATAAATTCAATTGAGAAGTCTCCCAGATTGATCACCTGTCCATGCTTTACTTCTTTCAACTTGGTGGTGCGGGTCATGTTATGCTCTTTCAATTTATTGGCAATCAGAGCAATGGTCAGCTTTGTGGAATAAACCGGCACATTCACATCCTTAAGCACATAAGGAAGCGCTCCTATATGATCCTCATGTCCGTGGGTGATCACAAACCCCTTTACCTTGGAAATATTATCTTTTAAATAAGTCACATCCGGAATGACCAGGTCAATTCCCAGCATATCATCTTCAGGAAAAGCCAGACCACAGTCCACAACTACAATACTGTCTTCATATTCAAAGGCAGTAATGTTCATTCCGATCTGCTCCAGACCTCCCAGCGGAATGATTTTCAATTTGGATGCCGGTTTCCTGGATTTACGCAGATTATTCTTTACAGAAGCCTTGATTGGAGTTTTAAACGGAATCGGTTTTCCTGTTTTTTCTTTCTCCGGCTGCTGTTTTCTCTCCCCGTTCAAGCCTGGTTTTCTGTTATAATTATTTTTGTGCTGGGATTTATATTTATAATTTTTCTGTCTGTTATACGGTCTCTTCGCTCCATGTCCAGACTGTCCTTCATGGGCGCCACGTTCTTCATTATTAAATTCGTAATTATTTTCGTTACTCAAGCATTTACACCTCCATGCTTATTTCCTGCTGCTCACCATACCTCTTTTCTGATCTGTTCCGGGTATTTTGTTTTATGCAGCTTTTCATTCTTACATTTCAAGATCCACGTCATCATCAAGCATCTGCTCAAATACTTTAAATACAGCCTGAAGCTCGTCCTCGTCCTCTACCATCTCATAACAGGCTTCCTGACTCTCCTCTGCAGATACATCTTTAAAAATATACGCTGTTGCCTCATCATCTAAGGAATCGGACACAAGAAGATAAGCAGTTCCTCCAATTCTGGTCTGCTCCTCTACATAAAACTCTACTTCTGTTCCGTCTTCCAGCTGAAATTTGATTTTTTCCATAATATTCTCCTAACAATGCAGAGAATCCAGATATCCCTGCAAAATAAAAACAGCAGCCAGCTGATCCAGATATTGCTTACGATTCTCTCTGCGCACACTGGCCTCCATCAAAGTACGCTCTGCCTCCACTGTGGTAAGGCGTTCATCCCACATCACAACCGGCAGGCCTGTCCGTCTCTCCAGCATCTCCCTGAACTCCAGAGTTTTCTCAGCCCGCTCTCCAATGGTATTATTCATATTTTTTGGAAGTCCAAGTACGATCTTCTCTGCCTGGTACTCCGCTGCCAGTTCTTCAATACGAGCAAGAGTCTGGCGCAGCTTATTCTCTTGTTTACGCCATATGGTCTCCACGCTCTGTGCAGTCAGCCCCAGTGGATCACTTACCGCTACCCCTACTGTTTTGGAGCCATAATCTAATCCAAGGATTCTCATATCAGCGTTCCCAGGATTTGTTTTTTATATACTCTGTCAAAAGTTCCTCTACCAGCTCATCACGCTCCACTTTCATGATCATGCTTCTGGCACCTTTATGACTGGTAATATAAGTAGGATCTCCGGACATAATATATCCTACGATCTGATTCACCGGATTATATCCTTTTTCATCCATTGCATTGTACACAAGATCCAGGACCTCTTTTACCTGAATCTCCTGATCCGGTCTTGTTCTGAAATATTGGGTATTTCCCAGATTATTCTCTGCCATTTCTCTCACGTCCTTACTTTTTTAATCATTATCAAAAATTGCAAAACTATCCGTTCTACTTTTTATATCTATACTATTTTAATATAATTCACAGTATTTATCAACTCTAAATTTATTGTTACTGTTCACTCCGTTCACAGTAACGTAGCCAAAATTTATTCCCTGCAGGATCGCTCAGGATGTATGAACTGTAACAATATGATTTTCCAGAAAGCCATCTGCTGTTACCCGGACAATATCATTGATTCCATACTGCGGCTGCTTCTTCAATACAGCCTTTATATATTCTTTGCTATGCCCCAGATACCACTGCTCACCGTTCATCTCTATTTCTTCTTCCAGCAGGATCTCCAGTTCTCTGCCCAACATGGATTCCTCATACTCTCTGGAATGTTTTTCATTCAATGCCAGCATCTCATCACTTCTGATCGCCTTTTTAGACTCTGTCAGCTGTCCATCCATTGCAGCTGCCTTTGTTCCATGCCGTCTGGAATATTTGAAAATATGGGTCTCATAAAAATGGATACTGTCCACAAAATCACGGGACATCCTGAATTCTTCTTCTGTTTCCATGGGGAAACCTACGATCACATCTGTAGTCAGTGCAGGATTATCAAAATACTTTCTGAGCAATGTACATTTTTCCGCATATTCTGTGCTTGTATATCTCCGGTTCATTCTCTCCAGTGTAGCATCACATCCGCTCTGAAGGGACAGGTGAAAATGCGGACACATTTTCGGCAAAGCAGAAATTGTTCTGGCAAACTCCTCTGTAATGATCCTTGGCTCCAGTGAGCCCAGCCTGATCCTCTGTATTCCCTGAACCTCATGAACAGCCTGAATCAGAGAAAGCAGTGTCTCCCGTTCTTCTTCCGGAAAGTCCAAGCCATAAGAAGACAGATGAATCCCTGTAAGGACTACCTCTTTGTACCCTCTTACAGCCAATGCCTGAACTTCCTCTATGACCTGGGAAATCTTACGGCTGCGCACCCTGCCTCTGGCATAGGGAATGATACAGTAAGTACAGAACTGATTGCATCCATCCTGTACCTTGATATAGGCACGCACATGCTCTGCTGTATGACTGATCTCCAGCTCTTCATATTCCTTTGTCTGGTTAATTTTGATCACATGCTTCTGTTTTTTGTGCTGACGCTCATATTCCTCCAGCACCTCTACAATCTGTTTCTTCTGATTATTACCAAGAATCAGATCCACAGCTTCGTCTTTATCCAGTTTTCCCTCATCTGTCTGCACATAGCATCCTGTTGCCACCACAATGGCATCCGGATTCATTTTTTTTGCTTTATGCAGCATCTGCCTGGATTTTCTGTCTGCAATATTCGTCACCGTACATGTATTGATCAGATATACATCTGCTCCCGGTTCAAAAGGCACAATCTCGTAACCGGCCTTCTCCAGAAGCTGCTGCATGGCTTCTACTTCATAGGCATTCACTTTACAGCCTAAATTGTGAAGTGCGGCTTTTTTCTTCATTATCTCCTCCTGAATTTTTTTTAAATTTATACATATTCACTAAATCTTTCTGGAAATTTTATCCCTTTTCACCTTGACTTTTCTCCTGTAGAACGTTAAGATGAAAACTGTAAGCTGATAGAAAATCAATCAGCATTAATATTCTAAAGGGAGGTTCTCATAATGAAAACAGTAAAAATCTCACTGAACTCTATTGATAAAGTGAAAGCATTCGTTAATGAAATCAGCAAATTCGACTGCGATTTCGATTTAGTATCCGGAAGATATGTAATCGACGCAAAATCTATTATGGGTATTTTCAGTCTTGATTTATCCAAACCAATCGACTTAAACATCCATGCTGATGGAGCTGCTCTTGATACCGTTATGGCAATTGTCAGCAAATATGTTACTGAATAATTCCGTTATATTTATTTTAGCAGCTGCTGAGGAACTGATTATCAGTTCCTCTTTTTGTTTGGGTTGAACAGGATCATATCCTATTCAACCTCTATGATCTCCACAGTATCCAGAGCTGTTTTCATCAATTCATCAATCTTCTCTGCCAGTTTTGTTTCTGAACGGTGGATCACATTCAGATTGGGTTTGGTCACCGGATGCTTGGCAACAAAAATCGTACAGCAGTCTTCAAATGGCTGAATAGATGTCTCATAGGTACCGATCTCCCAGGATCGTTCCACGATCTCCTGCTTATCAAATCCAATCACCGGACGGTAAACCGGAAGTGTACATACCTCATTGGTAGCTGCAAGACTCTGCAGGGTCTGGCTTGCCACCTGTCCGATACTCTCACCTGTGATCAGTCCCAGACATTTTCTCTCTTTTGCAAAATGCTCTGCAATACGCATCATATAGCGGCGCATAATAATAGTCAGCTCATCATGAGGACACTGATCATAAATATACAGCTGAATATCTGTGAAATTCACCACATGGAGACGGATCGGTCCACTGAACTTTGCCACCTGCTTTGCCAGATCAACTACCTTCTGTTTTGCTCTCTCACTGGTATAAGGCGGTGCATGAAAATATACCGCATCAATCTTTACTCCACGCTTCGCGATCATATGGCCGGCTACCGGACTGTCAATACCGCCGGAAAGAAGCAGCATTGCTCTTCCATTGGTTCCGATAGGCATACCGCCTGCACCTTTGATGGTCTGGGAATATACATAGATCTTATCACGGATTTCCACAGAAATGGTCAGCTCCGGACTGTGTACATCCACACTGGCATCCGGAAATTCATCCAGAATACGTCCGCCTATTTCCGCACTTACTTCCATAGAAGTAACAGGGTAAGATTTTCTGGCTCTGCGGGTATATACCTTGAAGGTTCCACTATAGTCCGGATGGCAGTCCTTCATATAGGAAACAACGTCTTTTGCCATCTGCTCAAAACCCTGATCCTCATAAATCACAACCGGGCAGATTCCTACAATACCGAACACTCTCTGAAGAGTTTCCACCGTCTCCTCATAATCATATTGTTCCGGGCAAAATACATAGATTCTTCCCTGTTCCTTTTTTACCTCAAATTCTCCTTCTATCTTTGAAAGAGCAATATTCATCTGATGAACAAGGGCATCTTCAAACATATATCTGTTCTTGCCTTTGATAGCAATTTCTGCATATTTTATCAAAAATGCGTGAAATATCATATTTTTCTCCTTTTCCTTTTATCTGCGTGCGTAGCGTTTCAGCATGGGAAGTACTTCCTTCAAAACTTCCAGACAATAATCAATCTCTTCAAAAGTATTTTCCTCTGAAAAGCTGAACCGCACAGTATTTTCAATCTGTCCATTACTCATTCCCATGGCTGAAAGTGTGGCGCTGGGTTTTCTCTTATGGCTGGAGCAGGCACTTCCTGCAGATACATAAATACCTCTGTCCTCCAATGTATGAAGAAGTACTTCACTGCGGATTCCCAAAAAGCTGACACACATAATATGGGGGGCACCTTCACGCAATGGCATTCCATTAATCACCACATCTTCCATCCCTGAAAGTCCTTCCGCAAGCCTTTCTTTCAGCTGATACAGATGCTCCGTCTTCTGTTCCAGATCCCTGTAGCTTAACTCTGCCGCCACTCCCAGGCCTGCAATGCCAGGTACATTATCTGTTCCGGAACGCATCCCATTCTGCTGTCCACCACCCAAAATCAAAGGCTGCACCTTTGCCTTGCTGTTGATATACAAAAATCCCACACCCTTGGGTCCGTGAATCTTGTGTCCACTGACAGACAACAAGTGAATTCCCCATTTCTTAGGATAAATCCTGTATTTTCCAAAAGCCTGTATTCCATCTACATGATAAAGAGCCTTCGGACTTTTCTCCTGGATCAATGCCCCTATCTTTTCTACCGGCATCACTGCTCCCACTTCATTATTTACCATCATAATGGAAACCAGGATCGTATCCGGCCTTAATGCCTTCTCCAGAGCCTCCAGCTTTACCACACCATCTTTATCCACAGGAAGTACTGTTACCTCGAAGCCCTGCTCTCTCAGAAAAGCTACCGGCTGGCTTACTGCCGCATGCTCCACTGCTGTTGTAATAATATGGTTTCCACTGCGTTTATTTGCCATGGCACCTCCGATCAGTGCCAGGTTATTGGACTCTGTTCCCCCGGAGGTAAAAAGTATTTCCTTTTCCTCCACCTTTAAAAGCTGCGCCAGTGTCCGGGCTGATTTCTTTACATACTGCTCTGCATCTACACCTTTCTGATGCATGGCCGACGGATTTCCAAAGTCCTCCATCATTGTTTTCACCACAATATCCTTCACTGCCTCATAGCAGCAGGTAGTGGCTGAATTGTCAAAATATACTTCCATTTCTTATTATCTCTCCACTATTTGGCTGTCATTGGTCATTTTCCAGCTGAAACATTAATACAGACAGAATTGCCAGTCCTGCAGTTTCTGTACGAAGGATTCTCCTTCCCAGAGTAATTGCCTGTGCACCTTTTTCCAGAGCCTGGCTTACCTCATTTTCCTCAAATCCGCCTTCCGGCCCAATAAAAATTCCCACAGACTGTCCGGGACGGATCTGATTCAGGATTTCCTTTGTTTCCTTCATTCCTTTGGCCAGCTCATAGGGGATCAGACGGATATCCAGTTCTTCTGCCAGCTTTAATGCATCCTGAAAACTCATCACCTCATGAATTTTCGGAATCAGCATTCGTTTGGACTGTTTTGCCGCACTCTCTGCAATCTGCTGCCAACGGGCAGTCTTTTTGGCAGCCTTTTTTTCATCCAGCTTTACAACACAGCGTTTTGTTTCCACCGGTACAATTGCATAAGCTCCCAGCTCCACTGCTTTCTGAATGATCAGCTCCATTTTGTCTGCTTTTGGCAGTCCCTGAAAAAGATAGATCCGGTTGGGCAGCTCATAATCCGGCTCCTGGGCGTAGATAATATGAAGCAGTACCTCCTCATCTCCCAGCCCCTCGATCTCACAGCGATATTCCTTTGTTCCACCGTCACTGATCCAGAGTTCCTCTCCCAGCTTCATACGGAGAACATTTTTAATATGATTTACGTCTGCTCCAGTAACATGGATACAGTGATTCTCTTCCTCAATCTGATAAGTTTCTACAAAAAAGCGCTGCATAGATTCAGTCCTTTCTGGCTGTCACAGAAACCCATTCACCCTGATGAGTAACCTCTACTACTGTCAGTCCTGCTGCTTTTACAGCTTCCACAACTACCTCTTCCTTTACATCCAGAATACCAGAAGTAATATAATATGCTCCCTTCTTCATCTGGTGCACGATGACTGGTGTCAGCGGAATCAGTACATCTGCCAGGATATTGGCTGTCACAATATCATATTTCTCGTATCCTGCCTGATCCTGTACATCTTTATCATCAATGATATTTCCGATCATCATGTCAAAGGCTTCCTCCGGAATACCGTTGACTTCTTTATTCTCAGCCACAGCAGGAACTGCGCAGGGATCCAGGTCTGTTCCCAGCACATGCTTTGCCCCCAGCTTAATAGCTACAATTCCAAGGATTCCGCTTCCGGTTCCCACATCCAGCATCTCTGTATCCTGTGTTACATATTTCTTCAACTGACGGATCACCAGCTGTGTAGTCTCATGCATACCTGTACCAAAAGCTGTACCCGGATCAATATGAAGGATCATTTTATCCTGATCCTCTGCCTTTACCTCTTCCCAGGATGGTACAATGAGAATATCATCTACATAAAACTGATGGAAATATTGTTTCCAGTTATTGATCCAATCCTTATCCTCTGTCTGGGATTCCTCAATGGTGGCTTCTCCGATATCCATGTAGCTTTTCAGCTCATCCAGGGCAGCACGCACATCCTTCAGAATCGCATCCTTATCAGCATCCTCCTCCAGATAGAAATTCAGATAGGCAATCCCGTCATCTGCAGGTCCTTCAGGCATAATATCCACAAACATCTGTGCCTTATCCTCTTCCGTAAGTGGCTTCTTATCCTGGATCTCCACTCCTTCAATCCCTAGTTCTGCCAGAGTACAGATCACCATATCCTCTGCATCTGTTTTTGTTTTTAATGTAAAACGGTTCCACTTCATAATTTGTCTCCATTTCTTTATCCTATATTTATCCTATATTTTTTCCCTGAAAATTTTCTTAACGATCTGATGCCTGTTTCCCTTTTTATAAAAATTCCATGCAAGCTCCACCAGCACCACTCCCGCCACTGCATCCACCAGATAATGCTGTTTCAGCACCTGTGTGGAAATAATGATCAATATTGCAAAGATCAGAGAAAAATGCTGATACCATTCCGGTATTTTCTCAGATTTGTGAACACTACGCCAGCTCAGCCAGCTCACATAACAATGAATAGATGGAAACAGATTCGAAGGGCTGTTACCTCCATCCATGGCATAAACCAACTGCAGCATCTGTTCTGACCAGGAGTTTCCTGTAATTTCCGGTCTTACATTGGTAGTCGGAAGAATCAGAAAAATCACAAAACAGGTCAGATGAATGGTCAGATCTGTGGCCACAAACCGGTAAAACTGATCCTTTCCCCTCTGGGCAGCTAATATATAATTCACTGCCCAGAATGGAAATGCCAGAATATAAATCCAGATAAATGCCGGAACCAATGGTACCATGCGGTCCAGTGTGCCGGTAAAGTCATAATGATATCTTCCCGAGGTAAGCTGATCACTGCCCCAGTAAATCAGGCAATTCAGCACTACAATGGTGACCAACGGAAGAATTGCCCATCCCGGAAGATATTTTTTTATAAAATCTTCAAACTTTTTTTTCATATTCAGCCTATATGCATACCAAGTCTCAGGTTACAGGACATTTTTGCCCATTACTATTCACTATACACGAACACTCAAAAAAAGAAAAGAGGTTTCCCCTCTTTTCTTGATTTTTATTTTTCATTATAGGATATATTTTTTGAAATATTAGTCTTCAAAAGTTTCTTTTAATTTATCCATAAAGCTTTTTTTCTTCTTTTCACTGCCATCCGCAGTTTCCTTCGGACGGTTACCACAGGCTTCATCAAACTTGCGCAGTGCTTCCTTTGCCTCTTCATTCAGATTTGTAGGAACCTGTACTACCAGAGTCACATAGTGATCTCCACGGACATTCTTATTTCTCAGTGACGGCACACCTTTGCCCTTCAGACGGATTCTGGTATCTGTCTGAGTTCCAGGTTTTACCTCATATTCAACTTCCCCGTCTACTGTATTGATCCGCACTGTACCGCCCAAAGCAGCCTGTGCATAGGTAAGAGGTGCAGTGGAGAAAATATTCATATCCTGTCTCTGGAAAATCGGATGACGGGCAACATTTACTTCTACAAGCAGATCGCCTCTTGGGCCTCCGTTTGTTCCCGGTTCCCCCTTCTCTCTGATACGGATACTCTGACCATTGTCAATACCTGCAGGTACAGATACCTGGATTTTCTTTCTGGAAGATGTATAACCGGTTCCACGGCATGCTGTACATTTATCTTTAATGATCTTACCTGTTCCATGACAGTCCGGACAGGTCTGTACATTACGCACCATTCCAAACATGGACTGCTGGGTAAATACTACCTGACCCTCTCCGTTACATTTCGGACAGGTTACCGGTGAAGTACCTGGCTTTGCACCTGTTCCATGACAGGTGGTACACTCATCCTTCAGTACGATCTCCAGTTCTTTTTCGCAGCCAAAGACAGCTTCTTCAAAAGTAATATTAACACGTGCACGAAGGTTCGCACCTTTCATCGGTCCATTATTGGCACGTCTGCTTCTTCCGCCGCCGCCAAATAAATCGCCGAAAATATCGCCGAAGATATCGCCCATATCAGCACCGTTAAAATCAAACCCTCCAAAACCGCCGCCGGCACCACCGCCGCCGTTTTCAAAAGCTGCATGACCAAACTGATCATACTGTCTCCTCTTATCCGGGTCACTTAAGATAGTATAAGCCTCTGTTGCTTCTTTAAATTTCGCCTCTGCCTCTTTATCTCCCGGATTTACATCTGGATGATATTTCTTGGCCAGTTTACGGTATGCTCTTTTAAGTGTTGCGTCATCGGCGCTTTTATCCACGCCTAAAACTTCATAATAATCTCTCTTATCAGCCATTATTTTAATTAATTCCTATACCTATATTCAACTGTTCTGTCTCTTCGCTGCACCAGTACCTGATACTGGATTTATAGCACAACTATTCAGTGAGAGAAACTCTCCCACTGAACAGTTATGATTTGTCATATTATACTTCTTTATAATCAGCATCTACAACATCATCGTTGTTTCCTGCATCTGTGCTGCCTGCTGCACCGCCGCCCATGTTCATGTCCGGTCCTGCCTGGCCGCCTGCCTGCTGTGTCTGCTCATACATTTTAGCGAAAAGCTTCTGAGCACTTTCCATCATCTTCTCCTGAGCAGCTTTGATATCTGCTACCTGGGAATCTGTCATCTCTTCTGCTGTTGCAGTCTGGGACAGTAAATCTTTCAGTGCATTCAGGTCTGCTTCTACAGCAGCTTTATCATTAGCATCGATCTTGTCTCCTGCCTCTTTCAGTGCATTCTCAACCTGGAATACCATGGAATCAGCATTGTTTCTTGTATCGATTGCTTCCTTACGTTTCTTATCCTGTGCTTCAAACTCAGCAGCTTCTTTTACTGCTTTGTCGATATCGGAATCAGACATATTAGAACCAGCTGTGATTGTGATGTGCTGTTCCTTACCTGTTCCAAGATCCTTAGCGGATACATTTACGATACCGTTTGCATCGATATCAAATGTAACTTCGATCTGCGGAACACCACGACGTGCTGGCGGGATTCCGTCCAGACGGAACTGGCCAAGGGATTTGTTGTCTTTTGCAAACTGACGCTCACCCTGTACAACGTTAATATCTACTGCTGTCTGGTTGTCTGCTGCTGTTGAGAAAATCTGGCTCTTTCTTGTAGGAATCGTAGTATTTCTCTCAATCAGTCTTGTTGCGATACCACCCATTGTCTCGATGGACAGTGACAGTGGAGTAACATCCAGAAGAAGGATATCGCCTGCGCCTGCATCACCTGCAAGTTTACCACCCTGGATAGAAGCACCAAGTGCTACACACTCATCCGGGTTCAGGTTCTTGCTTGGCTCTTTGCCTGTTAACTGTCTTACTTTATCCTGTACAGCCGGGATACGGGAAGATCCACCAACCAGAAGTACCTGTCCAAGTTCAGATGCTGTGATACCTGCATCTGAAAGTGCACGACGTACCGGTTCTGCTGTCATTTCTACTAAGTCATGTGTTAATTCATCGAATTTAGCTCTTGTAAGGTTCATGTCGAAGTGTTTCGGGCCTTCTGCTGTAGCTGTGATGAATGGCAGGTTGATGTTTGTAGTTGTTGCGGAAGAAAGCTCTTTCTTTGCTTTCTCTGCAGCTTCTTTTAATCTCTGAAGTGCCATCTTATCATTGCTTAAGTCAACGCCTTCTGCTTTCTTGAACTCTGCAAGCATGTAATCTGTAACTTTCTGGTCAAAGTCATCACCACCAAGACGGTTGTTACCTGCTGTGGAAAGAACTTCGATAACACCATCACCGATTTCGATTACAGATACGTCGAATGTACCGCCACCTAAGTCGTATACCATGATCTTCTGTTCTTTTTCATTGTCAAGGCCATATGCAAGAGCTGCTGCTGTTGGCTCGTTGATAATACGTTTTACATCAAGACCGGCAATTTTACCGGCATCTTTTGTTGCCTGACGCTGAGCATCATTGAAATATGCAGGAACTGTGATAACTGCTTCTGTAACTTTCTCACCAAGGTATCCTTCTGCATCTTTTTTCAGTTTCTGAAGGATCATAGCGGAAATTTCCTGTGGGGAATATTTCTTGTCGTCGATTGTTACACGGTAGTCAGTACCCATCTCTCTTTTAATGGAAGAGATTGTTCTCTCTGCGTTTGTTACTGCCTGACGTTTTGCAGGTTCACCTACAAGACGTTCTCCTGTTTTTGTGAAAGCAACAACGGATGGTGTTGTTCTTGCGCCTTCTGTATTAGCGATAACTGTTGGCTGTCCACCTTCCATTACGGCTACACAGCTGTTTGTTGTACCTAAGTCAATACCAATGATTTTTCCCATAATCTTGTTCCTCCTGTTTATTTTCAACTAGATTTGATATATTCTATATTTTCATGTAAATTAGTTGGCTACTTTTACCATACTGTGGCGGACTACGAAATCCTTGTAGGTGTAACCCTTCTGGAATTCTTCTACCACAATATTCTCACCGGCTTCTTCGTCCTCCACATGCATCACTGCGTTGTGGAAGTTCGGATCAAATTCCTTACCCACTGCTTCAATCGGTTTCACGCCCAACTCATCTAATGTTGTGATCAGCTGTTTGTAGATCATCTTCATGCCATCTGCAAAAGAATCTCCTTCAGGTGCCTGTGCAAGACCTCTCTCGAAGTTATCCACAACCGGAAGCATTTTCTCAACAATATCCTTGGCTCCGATGATATACATGCTGGATTTCTCTTTCTCCGTTCTCTTACGGAAGTTATCGAACTCAGCCATGTTTCGTTTCAGTCTGTCTGTAAGTTCTTCGATCTGCTGTTCAAATTTATCTTTTTCTTTTTTCTTCTTACCGAAGAAAGAAGTTTTTGATTTGCTGTCTTTATCATCCTGGGAGGTTTCTTCCTCGCCATCCTCTACAGGAATCTCTTCAGTTTCAGCTTCACCGTTTTCTACAACCTCAGGTTCATTTTCAACAGTTTCTTCTGTTACAGGAGTCTCTGTTGTCTCTTCTTCCTGGGCTGTGTTCTTTGTTTCTTCTGACACTCTCTATTACCGCCTTTCTAACTCTCTTTCTTAATCAGTTCGTCCAGCTGGACTTTCAAAGCCTTCAGGCTGTCAACTACATTTGCGTAATCCATACGCTTGGGACCGATGATACCGATGGTACCATGCATTCCTTCTCCAAGTTCGTAAGTGGCTGTGACCACACTGCAGTCTTTCATGGTCTGCACCGGCATCTCATCACCAATGTACACCTGAATTCCTGTATTCTCAGTATCAGACATTCTCTCTTTTACCAGGTCTACCAGATCCTGCTTCTCTTCAAATGCTGAAATCAGTCCACTCGCTTTACTTGTATCTGCAAGCTCCGGATACTTAAAAATGTTGGTTGCTCCTGAAGTATATATCTGCATATCATCTTCGTCTACCTGGATGGTATCTGCTACTGCATCAAGGACTGTGCCAACCACAGAGCCATGTACACCTGCCTGTTCTTTCAGGCGGGCAATCATTCCCAGGTTGATGTCCTGAATAGGCACACCATTTAAGTTGGTGTTAAGAAGAAGATTTAATTTCAGGATTGTCTGATCGTCCATCTCCTCATCCAGATTGATGATCTGGTTTCGGATGACATTGTTATCACTCACTACTACTGCCACAAGCTGAAGTGGTGTCACGCGGGAAAGCTGGATGAATTTAATCTTGCTTCCGCTGTACTGTGGAACAGAAATCATAGTTGCATAGTTGGTATTGGAGGCAAGTACCTTTGCCACCTGTTTCAGCATTTTATCCAGTTTATCAGTTTTCTCTATCATGAGATCCTTGATTTCCTGAACCTCTGATTCCTTTTCTTTCATCAGCTCGTCTACGTAGAGGCGATAACCTTTATCAGAAGGAATTCTTCCGGCTGAGGTGTGGGGCTGTACGATATATCCCATATCTGTCAGGTCTGACATCTCATTCCGGATGGTGGCAGAGCTTACATTTAAATCTGCAAACTTGGAAATGGTCCGGGAACCCACCGGTTCGCCTGTTTCCATGTAGGTTTTGATGATGGCTTTTAGTATTTTCTTTTTACGATCATCTAATTCCTGATCCATGAAGTTCCACTCCTTTACTGCCTTTGTTTTTGGTTTGTTAGCACTCATGTTTTAGGAGTGCTAACACCTTATGCTCATAAGATAGCACTCTTGATTTGGTTTGTCAATATTATTTTGTGAATTTTTTGTTATTTTATGAACAATGGGAATTATTAAGATTATGTTATAGAAAGGGACGCGGGGAGAAAGTATTGATATTGTGTGCGGTTTCGGACGCTAAGAGATACTAAGTCTGCAGAAATCTGCTAAAGGCATGAGCCGGCTTGTCAAACTCGCTCCGTCGCAGACTCCGCTCAGACAGGTGATGCAGCCGGCTCATAACGCAGATTTCTGCGGACTAAGTATCTCTAAGCATCCTGCAAATGCACACAATATCAATACTTTCTCCCCGCTGACTGTTCAGGACGATGATCATATAGGCGGGGCTCTCGCCTGAAAGGCGAATCGCCTTTTCTAGTGCATCGAAAATTAAGTTTCTGCTATATTGGCGCAGATGAAAAATCAGACAAGTCAATATAGCAGTTACTTAATATTCGCTGTACTAGTGCAGGTATAAAAACTCGGTATAGCATTATTTGTCTAAAGTATCCAGTTTTTTTTTCAGGTCGATCATTTTATCGCGGAGTTCGGCGGCCTGTTCGAAGTTGAGGTCTGCGGCTGCGGCGCGCATTTGTTTTTCTACCTGGGCGATGAGTTTGGTGAGTTCTTTGCGGGTCATGGACTCTGGGTCTTTCTGGAGTCGGACTTCAGTTTCGGCTACTGCTTTGGATACGGCGATGAGGTCGCGGACTGCTTTTTTGATAGTGGTCGGAGTGATTCCATGTTCTTTGTTGTAGGCTTCCTGGATGGTTCGACGGCGGTTGGTTTCGGTGATGGCTTTGTGCATGGAATCGGTCATGTTGTCTGCGTACATGATTACATGGCCTTCACTGTTTCGGGCAGCTCGTCCGATGGTCTGGATGAGGGAGGTTTCGGAACGGAGGAAGCCTTCTTTGTCTGCATCCAGGATTGCTACCAGGGTGATTTCCGGGATGTCCAGACCTTCCCTGAGGAGGTTGATTCCTACCAGTACATCAAAGACATCCAGGCGCATATCGCGGATGATGCGGGCACGCTCTAAGGTATCGATATCGGAATGGAGATAGCGGACCCGGATTCCTACTTCTTTCATATATTCTGTCAGGTCTTCTGCCATTCGTTTGGTGAGGGTTGTGATCAGGATTTTGTGTTTCTTTGACACTTCTTTGTTTACTTCCCCTATCAGGTCGTCAATCTGTCCTTCAATGTGGCGGACTTCTACTTTCGGATCCAGAAGTCCGGTTGGACGGATGATCTGTTCTGCACGGAGGAGTTCATGATCATACTCATATTGTCCCGGGGTGGCAGATACAAACATGACCTGATCCAGTTTGGATTCGAATTCTTCGAAGCTTAAGGGGCGGTTATCCTTGGCTGAAGGAAGTCGGAAGCCGTAGTCTACCAGCGTTTGCTTACGGCTCTGGTCACCGGCGTACATTCCTCCTACCTGAGGTACTGTGATATGAGATTCATCTATAATAAGTAAGAAGTCATCTCCAAAATAGTCCAGCAGTGTGTATGGCGGCTGTCCGGGCTTTAATCCTGACAGATGTCTGGAATAGTTTTCGATTCCTGAACAGAATCCTGTTTCTTTCATCATTTCAATGTCGAAATTGGTGCGTTCTGAGATTCGCTGGGCTTCCAGAAGTTTGTCTTCACTTTTGAAATACTCTACGCGTTCTTTTAATTCTTCTTCTATTGCTACCGCTGCTCTCTGGATCTGTTCTGCAGGCACTACATAGTGGGATGCAGGGAAGATGCTGATATGGGAACGCTGGCATTTGATTTCTCCTGTCAGTACATCAATTTCTGAAATACGGTCAATCTCATCTCCAAAAAATTCTACTCTCACGGCTGTGTCGGAGCTGTTGGCAGGAAAAATTTCCAGAGTATCTCCCCGGACACGGAAGGTGCTTCGGTGGAAGTCCATCTCATTTCTGGTATACTGAATGTCGATCAGCTCCCGGATCACCTCATCCCGGTCTTTGGTCATACCCGGACGCAGGGAGATCATCATGTCAAAAAATTCCTGAGGGGATCCCAGTCCGTAGATACAGGAAACGGAGGAAATGACCACTACATCTTTCCGTTCTGACATTGCGGCTGTGGCAGAGAGACGGAGTTTGTCAATTTCGTCATTGATGGAGGAGTCTTTAGCGATATAGGTGTCTGAAGACGGGACATAGGCCTCCGGCTGATAGTAATCATAATAGGAAACAAAATATTCCACCGCATTCTCCGGGAAAAATTCCTTCATCTCTCCGTAAAGCTGTGCCGCGAGAGTTTTGTTGTGGGCAAGGATAAGGGTTGGTTTATTAAGCCGGGCGATGACGTTCGCCATAGTGAAGGTCTTACCGGAGCCTGTGACACCCAGTAAAGTCTCGAACTGGTTGCCTTCTTTAAAACCTTCGACCAGTTTCTCGATTGCCTGAGGCTGGTCACCGGTTGGTTTGTATTCGGAGTGTAATTTAAAATGATCCATAATATTCTCCTGTTTTAATCAAATTTCGCTTATCAAAAATTGAGATATGTTTTAGTATGGTTATGTTTTCAGTATATCATCCCATATAAAAAAAGTACAGAACAAGCGAATACCCGTTCTATACTTTATATGTTTTCTATATTATTTGTTCAAAAAACTATTTCTGAATATTTTTCCCTTTTCTAGTGTGCCGACAAGTTGATTCTTGAAACAATCCTGCATCATCTTTGGCATATATCATCACCTCATTTTCTGCTGATCATTCTATACTCTGCTTACTTCTTAATTTTATTATAACCAGTTTACTCTCGTTTCTCAATCAGTATAGTGTACCACAATCGGTATAAAATATAGAGATCACAAATACCTCTATATTTCTCACACAAATATTTCACAATTTATACTGCCAATTCCAAAGCCACTGAATCCATGTAATTCATCTCTGACAAGTTAAACTCCTCTTCAGGAAGCACCTACGGATCCGTAGTATTTGTAAAATATTATTGGACCTATATTATAATTCTAAACTATTTTCTTTTAATAAAAAGTCATAGATACTCATCGTAGTAATTCCGTCTTCATCTCTTGTAACATTTACAACATCTTTCACAACGATAATCTTTTTAAAAGAATCATTTACGTTTACAAGAGAAGCCTTTTCCTGAATACGCTTTTCTTCTGTCGGCATACTGAAAGCGGACTGGATATAATAACGTTTACTGCCAAGATTAGCTACAAAATCAATTTCCAGCTGATTCTTGTACTCTTTACCATTTTCATCAGTTCCACGCTTTTCTACAACACCAACATCTACTGTGTATCCCCTGCTTCGTAATTCGTTGTAAATAATATTCTCCATCAGATGTGTTTCTTCAACCTGTCTAAATCCTAATCTCGCATTTCTAAGTCCCACATCTTCAAAATAATATTTCAACGGTGTACCAATGTATTTTCTGCCTTTTACATTATAACGATTGGCTTTATTGATAATAAATGCATCTTCCAAATGTTCAATATACTGTCTGATTGTATTTAGGCTAATTGTTGACTGAATCGAACTTTTAAAGGTAGCTTCAATTTTCGGTGGATTTGTCAGCGAACCAATGGCAGACGCTAAGATATTAATCAAATCTTCTAGCTCCTGCGTTTTTTCAATATGGTGTCTTTCAATAATATCCTTCAGATAAGTCTCTTTAAAAAGATTTGTCAGATAGCTAATTTTCTGTTCTTCCGTTTTCATTGTTACAGTAAGCGGAAGACCACCATACACAACATACTCTGCCCATCCATGGTACATATCACCATTGTAGGCTTCCATAAACTCTTTGAACGTTAATGGATAAATATGAATTTCGTCACCTCTACCCCTAAACTCCGTAATCACATCCTTAGATAAGAATTTAGAGTTACTTCCTGTCACATATATATCCGCATTTCTGATATGAAGCAGCGAATTTAAAACTTCTTCAAACTCCTGCAACATCTGTACTTCATCAAGCATGACGTAATACTGTCCATCATCTTCTATCAAAGACTCGATGTAATCTAATATTGTATCCGGGTCACGATACTTTTTGTTTTTACGTTGATCCAGTTCAATCGTAATAATATGCGAAGAAGCCACACCATGCTCCAGCAAATAATTTTTGAAAATATTAAATAACAGATAAGACTTTCCACATCTTCTGATACCAGTTACAACTTTTATCATTCCATTGTGCATACGGTTAATCAAATCATTCAGGTATTTATCTCTCTTGATATCCATTGTTCCTCCAAGGTATGCCTGAATCGGATCTAAAATAAGCACTCTCGCACCAGTCTGTTTGATAGCAGATTCCAAGATCGGA
>NZ_JACOQG010000013.1:0-79404 GCF_014297245.1 Blautia difficilis
ATTAATACTAATTTCTCCCATCTGAAATACGATGTATTCAGATGGCTTATTAAAGTTACCCATTTTTACAATTCAAAAAAATTTCAAAATTCTCTTGACTGTTTATAGTTTGTCACCTCTTAAATAAATAAGTAAATCAGACAGAACAGAGAAGGGAGACGGTCTCCATACAGGAAACCGTCCCCCCGACCCCCAATGTCTTCTGATATTAATGTTACAGATTCACTGTCTGAATTATTTCATTTCAACATACTCACCGTTTTTGATCTCGAATGCTTTTGGTTCTTTATCACATTCTCCATCTTCGGTCCATTTTGCCTTACCTGTGATACCATCCAGTTCAATGTTCAGCATAGATGCTGCCATTGCTGCACTGATATCCTCGTTACTCATATCCGGTGTAATTCCTGCATCTGCTGCTGCAAGCTGCATTGCATAAACAACGTCATATGCATCTGCTGCGAACTGGTTCGGCACCTCACCGTTATGGGCATCACCGTAAGCTTTTACGAAATTCTGGCTCTTTTCATCTGTAGCTGTAGCAGAGAATGGTGTCAGAAGCATAACGCCTTCTGCAAGAGAAGTATCAAAGTTCTCTACATTCAGAATACCATCCATACCATCTACACCAAAGAATTTAATATCTGTCATACCAGCTTCGGATGCCTGCTGAAGAATCAGAGCATTGTCTGAATAGTAGTTCGGAAGGAACAGAAGCTCTGCGCCGCTGTCTTTGATCTTGGAAAGCTGTACAGAATAATCTGTATTGCTGTCTGTTGTATAGGCTTCATCTGCAACAACCTCAAGTCCGTCCTCACCAGCTGCTTCTACAAAAGCATCATGAACACCGGAATTATAATCTGCTGCTGAATCATAAAGAACAGCTACCTTTGTAGCAAGCTTATGTTCGGAAATAAACTGTGCAGATTTGGTTCCCTGAGCCGGGTCAGTAAAGCACATACGGAATTCATTGCTTCCGGATGTGATGCTGTCCAGTGCAGTTGCGGATGGTGTGAAAAGGAAAGTACTCTCAGCAGCTTCTGCACCTACAGCAATACAGGAACCGGAAGTTACGGTTCCGCAAAGCATCTGCATTCCCTTGTCAAGAAGGTCATTATATGCATTAACTGCTTTCTCCGGATCTCCCTGGTCATCGCCTGCATCCAGAACCTCTACCTGATAACCGTTGAATCCACCGTTTGCATTGATCTCATCTACTGCAATCTTGGTAGCATTATATACGTTTGTGCCATACTGTGCATAATCACCTGTCATAGGTCCGATTACACCGATTTTGAATGTCTCGTCCTCTGCAAATACAGATACCGGAGCCATTGTTGCCATGACCATTGCTGCAGCTGCAGTAAGGCTTACTGCTTTTTTCCAGTTTTTCATAATAATTCCTCCTTGATCATCTCTGTCAGGGGTCTGCCGGACATCTTTACCCTCTTTACTAATGGCATATAAGCAAAAAGCCAGCCGGTGTGCTCCAGCCGGCTTTGGCTTCCCTGACATCCTTATTTATAATGTATGAATTATAACATCTTCTCTTTCCCTGCGCAAGAGTAAATTGTTAAATTCCAATATTTTTTCCGTCATATAGGGACATTTGACCGCCCGGGGCAATATTTCAGCACCTGTTTTTGTTGCATTTTTACCATTTTTTATATCCTATCACATAAAAAAAGATATATGGAAAGACACATCCTGTGTTTCTCCATATATCTTTAATTACTACATAATTTTATTGTAAACTGAAAATTAAGCGATTGCTTTCTTAGCGATCTCAGCAAGTGCTGCAAATCCCTCTGCATCATTTACTGCAAGCTCTGCAAGCATCTTTCTGTTGATATCTACATTAGCAACTTTCAGACCATGCATCATTTTGCTGTAGGATAAACCGTTCATTCTTGCAGCTGCATTGATACGAGCGATCCAGAGCTGTCTGAACTGACGTTTTTTCTGCTTTCTTCCTGCATAAGAGCTTGTAAGGGCTCTCATTACAGACTGTTTTGCTACTCTATACTGTTTGGAGCGGGCTCCTCTGTAACCTTTAGCCAGCTTTAATGTACGATTATGTCTTTTCTTTGCGTTTAATCCGCCTTTAATTCTTGCCATTTCTCAAATTTCCTCCTGTTCGTCTTCTTCTATTAGATCTTATAAATATGGTAATGCTTTCTTCATGCTCTTAACATTAGTAGAATCAACAACAGTAGATTTTCTTAAATTTCTCTTTCTCTTCTGAGATTTCTTTGTTAAGATATGGCTCTTATAAGCTTTATTTCTTACTAACTTTCCTGTACCTGTTTTTTTGAAACGCTTTGCTGCTGCTCTACAAGTTTTAATTTTTGGCATTGTAATTTCCTCCTTAATCTGTATCTCTATTATATTTAACGCTTTTCCGTTAAAAACATAGTCATGCTTCTGCCTTCAACCTTAGGTGCCTTTTCCACTGTTGCCACGTCAGCAAGAAGTTCAGCAAAATCATCCAGCACATGTCTGCTGTTTGCCATATGTGCCATCTCTCTTCCGCGGAAACGTAAGGTTACTTTTACTCTGTCACCCTTGGAAAGAAACTTTCTGGCGGCGTTGACTTTCGTATTAAGGTCATTGGTATCAATGTTCGGTGAAAGTCGCACTTCTTTGACATCGATGGTCTTCTGCTTTTTCTTTGCTTCCTTCTCTTTTCTCGCAAGCTCATAACGGTATTTACCATAATCAATGATCTTGCATACCGGTGGTTTTGCCTGAGGGGCAATTTTTACCAGGTCAAGTCCTGCTGCCTGGGCTTTAAACATCGCTTCCTTAGCGGACATGATGCCAAGCTGTTCTCCGTCCGATCCGATCAAGCGTACCTCTTTGTCTCTGATCTGTTCATTAATCATTAAATTGCTAATTGTAGTGCACCTCCATACCTTAGATAGACTTTCATAACTTCTCGTCGCCCTCATTGTCATCTACGCAGAAAAAAAGCGTGGACAAAATCCACACTCTGTTATCACACCCACTGACAGAATCTGCCCCTGGTCACTGTGTAATATAAACCCAAGCCGCAGCCATAATGCGCTAAGGTGAGAGTGGAACTCTGCTTTGTTTTCTTACGTACTCATATAAATTATCACGTTTCACCCCGTAAGTCAAGTACTTTTTTGTTTTTCCGAATATTTTTCTGTATACATATTTTTATTTTTTCCGGGCATCCTTATTCTGTAGAAGGTCAAGAGCAGAAATCTGTTCTGGCCCAATAATAATACCAACCAAAGGAGGATATCAAAATTATGACTATTCTGAAATGTTCAGCAGCAAACTGTATTTACAACAAGGACCAGCTCTGTTCCAGAGGTAATATTGACATCAATGGTAAAAATGCAGCTTCCCCCAATGAAACCAACTGCGACAGTTTCCAGGAACGTTCCGGCAGTTCTGTGACTGACCGCTACAGCTGCGGCTGTGGCTGTGAGAAAATTCAGATTGACTGTCAGGCCCACAATTGCACCTATAACAGTGACTGTAAATGTACAGCCTCTTCTATTCAGGTAGAGGGTTCCGGTGCCCACAGCTCTGCTGATACAAAATGCAGCACTTTCCAGTACCTCTGATTTTTTCCGAAAAAATACAAAAAGGCATGTCCCATCAGACATGCCTTTGCATTTCTCATATGATTATCTGTTTTTCAGGAAATCCGGAATCTGAATATCCTTTTTCTGAACTGTGCTGGAAGGTGTCTTCGTTGTTCCGAATGGTGTTGCATTCATAGTCGGAAGACTGAAGCTCGGCATATTCAGAGTAGGTGCAGCAGTTGTTGAAGCAGCTGTACTACTAGCTCCTAATGGCTGGGAAGAAGGTCTTCTTGCACCAAAGGAAGAAGCTGTGTTTCTTTTTCCGAAAGGGGCTGCCTGAAGATTCTCATCATTCAGACCTGTGGCAATTACTGTAATTCTGCAGTAATCAGCAACAGTATCATCATACATAGCACCAAAGATAATATTTGCGTCCTCTCCGGTAAGCTCCTGTACATAGCTTGCTGCATCATTTGCATCCATAAGAGAGATGTCTCCGGAGATATTAATGATTACATGAGTAGCACCCTTGATGGTAGTTTCCAGAAGAGGTGAGGATACAGCCTGCTGAACAGCCTCCATAGCCTTGTCATCTCCTCTTGACTCACCGATACCGATGTGGGCAATTCCCTTATCTGTCATAACTGTCTGAACATCAGCAAAGTCAAGGTTGATCAGTGCCGGCAGGTTGATCAGGTCTGTAATACCCTGTACTGCCTGCTGAAGAACCTCATCAGCTTTCTTCAGAGCCTCCGGCATGGTTGTCCGGCGGTCTACAACTTCCAGTAATTTATCGTTTGGAATAACGATCAGTGTGTCAACTGCTTTCTTCAGATTCTCAATACCTGCAAGGGCATTGTTCATACGTGTTCTTGCCTCAAAACGGAAAGGCTTGGTAACTACGCCGACTGTCAGGATACCCATTTCCTTCGCTGCAGCAGCGATTACAGGTGCAGCACCTGTTCCGGTTCCGCCACCCATACCACAGGTAACGAACACCATGTCTGCGCCCTCCATTAACTGTTTCACTTCTTCAATGCTCTCTTCTGCAGCTTTCTGCCCAACCTCAGGCTGTGCTCCTGCACCAAGTCCCTTAGTTATCTTTTCGCCAATCTGAAGTACAGTCGGAGCTTTGCAGAGAGTTAAAGCCTGTTTATCAGTATTTACACCTACAAACTCTACTCCCCCGATGGATTCCTCCACCATTCTGTTTACTGCATTATTTCCGGCTCCACCTACGCCAATTACAATAATCTTTGCAGATGATTCAGCCTCATTTGACATAATCTCTAACAATGTACTTCCTCCTTTATTTCTATCTGATATCCTTCTCAGTAATTTATGTCATAGCTACATATAGATATATCATATATTTTTTTCGGAAATTAATCAACCATTAATTTCGTTTTTTTCTACTTTTTTTCGGGAAACTTCTCTCTTTTATACTGCAGATGCCTGTTTTTCCGGGTTTACAAGAGACTCTCAATACTCACTGTCATAGCTGTCATTGTACCCGCTGTCATAATCACTGCTGTAATCTTCATTATCTTCATAATAATCCTCGCCATAATCGCTTTCATTTTCACTCTGGTTTTCTTCCCCTGAACTTCCTTCATCTGCGGAAGTGCCATCAGATCCATTTTCCTGAGCATCCAGCGACTCCTGGGTTGGCTTTGGTCCTACATAATTGCCATCGGCATCATATTCGCCTTCTCCTGTATAATCTCCCTCTCCATCATATCCGCCGTTCCAGTTCTCTATGGCTTCATCCAGGGCAGTCCGGGGTCTGGCACCTACATAATTACCATTTTCATCATATTCACCGTCCCCGGTATAATTTCCCTGCTCATCATATCCGCCATTCCAGTTTTCTGCTGTCACAGGCTCCTTCTCTTCCTCAAAGGTATTGGTATCTGTAGAAACACTTTCCATATGAAGGATTCCTTTCTTACCCGTGAGCTTAGGCAGAATCGCGATCACCCGGTTCATCTTTTCCTCCAAATCTTCATCCTTGCCCAGCTGTACCGTAATGTCACCGTAAATCAGACTGATGGAATAACTGCTGTCAAACTGGATGTGATCCGGTATCATTTCATTTTTCTGGAAAATAGTGGACAGCGCAACTGCTGTATTCAGTACAGAGTCTCCTTTGATATCCAGCTTCTCATCCATAACAACACTGTTTACCTGAATCCCGTCAAAATAAGGTACAGACTCATCCCTGGTTTTGGAGCCCTCCACAAAAATACCATTTCTGTCAAAAAAAACATAACTGTCCAGATAATGAATACACCCCACAGGCTTTTTCTCTTTTACACTGATACAGATTGTATTCCGGTTGATCTGGGTCACCTTGAATGCATCTACAAAAGCAACATCATCTGTATCTGTTGTGCTGTATATCATCGGTGCAAGCACAGAGTTAGAGGCCAGCGGTCCCCGCAGCACCATCTTTTTTACTTCTTCATCTGAATAATGAGTGGTTCCTCTGACCTGCACAGAATCTACTTTATAATAAGTAAAGAAAACAACTGCTGCTGCCAGGAGGCCCAGGCCAACAATATATGCTGTTATTTTTTTTGTTTTTTTATTCATATTCCTTCTTTCTGGTACCGGACTGCCATATCCTGCAGCCCAAAGCTTTCAGATCTTCACAGATATGTTCATATCCCCGTCCGATCAGCTCAGCACCACGGATACAGGTCTCTCCTTCTGCCATCAGTGCGGCCAGTACAAGTGCTGCCCCGCCTCTCAGATCTCCTGCTTCCACTTCTGTTCCTCTTAGCGGAAATCCTCCGGTGATCCTGGCCCGGTTTCCTGTGATCTCAATATGTGCACCCATTTTTCTCATCTGACAGGCGCTACCGAATCTGTCCTCAAAAATCTGCTCCTGTATGACACTCTCCCCAGGATTTCCTGTGAGAACAGCCATAAGCGGTGCCTGCAGATCTGTGGGAAATCCGGGATAGATTTCTGTCTGCACAAGTGGCACAGGACGACACGCCTCTCTTCCATTGATTTTTAGTGTACCACTTTTCCCGTAATATTGTCCACCTATTTTCTGATATACTTCCAGGAAAGCCTTCATTTCCTCCACTGGTACACGCGAAAGAGTGATCTCACTTCTTGCTGCCGCTGCCGCACAGATATAGGTTCCCGCTACGATTCTGTCCGGCGGTATCACAAAATTCCCGGATTCCAGCCTGCTTACCCCACATATTCGAATCTGTTTTGTTCCCTCTCCCTTTATATTTGCACCCATGGATTTCAGGAAACGACAAAGCCAGACTACCTCCGGTTCTCTGGCACAATTTTCCAGAACAGTTTCTCCCTCAGCCAGAACAGAAGCCATCACCGCCTGTTGTGTAGCCCCTACACTTACTCTGGGAAAGCAGATGTACTCACCTGTGAATCCGGTACATTTCCCCTTTAGGCCGGATTTTTCTTCCCGGATGACAGCTCCCAGCTTCTTTAATACCATCAGATGAATATCTATAGGTCTTTTTCCGATGACGCAGCCTCCCGGGTATCCCATTCTGCAGCTGTGGTTTCGTGCCAGTATTGCTGACAGGAGAATAACGGAAGAACGCATTCTTCTGGTAAATTCCCCTGGTATCTCTGTTTTGTCCGCATTGGTACAATCCAGATACAAGTCATGATCCTCCCACCAGGTAACAGCACCCAGATTTTTCAGTATCTCTTCCATGCAGAATACATCCGAAATCTTTGGACATTTTTTCAGTATACTGAGTCCCCTGTGCATCAGTGCTGCAGCCATCATAGGCAGTGCTGCATTTTTGGATCCCTGTATGGAAATATTTCCTGCCAGTGACTTTCCACCTACCACATGTATTTCCGTCAAATTTTTCACCCCTAAAGGGCCTCTTACTTCCTATTATATGTATAAACTCCTTTTCTGTGACTGCTCACTCCCAGTGCCAGCCCCATCTCACCCAGGAGAAAAACCACAGAGGTACCTCCATAACTGACAAAGGGCAACGTTATTCCTGTGTTTGGTATGGTATTAGTGACTACCGCTATATTCAAAATCACCTGCATAGCCAGATGCCCCATAATCCCTCCGCAGAGCAAGGCACCCTGAAGATCCGGGGCATGCATAATACTCACACAAAGTCTCCACAAGAGCAATACAAACAAGAGAATCAGTACTACGCCTCCCACAAGCCCCAGTTCCTCACAGATCACAGAAAATATCATATCGTTTTGGGCTTCCGGAACAAATCCCAGCTTTTGCAGACTGTTTCCCAGCCCTCTTCCAAAGATTCCCCCACTGCCAATAGCATATAAACCCTGGATTGTCTGAAATCCCTTTTCATACTTTTCCGGATTTTGCCAGATTGCCAGACGTTCCAGACGATAGCTCTCTGCAGCCAGAAAGATAATTGCAAAGCCGATTCCCAGTACTCCCACTCCTATAAAAGGCAGATATCTGGAATTTGAAACAAAAATCAGTGCCACACCAATTCCCAGAATAATAAGTGCAGTACTCAGATTGTTGGATCCCACAATCCCTACAATAGGGAGCAGTGTAAGCATGGTTCTGAACATAAACCACAGACTGTCTGTTTTCTTTTTCCATCTGTCTATCTGCCAGGTCAGAAAAAGAATAACTGCTACCTTTGCAAACTCTGAAGGCTGAAAGGATAAGGGGCCCAGATTCAGCCATCTTCTGGAACCGTTGATCTCCTGTCCCACAAAAAGAACCGCAATGGACAACACGACAGAAACCAGATATGCCACCGGAGCCAGCTTTACAAAAAAATGATAGTCCAGGTTCATGATCAGATACATGATCCCCAGTCCCAGAGCTGCTGCAAACAACTGTTTTTTAAAATAATAGGCAGAGTCGCCGAAGCGCACTCTGCCGTTATATTCACTGGCAGAAAGCAGCATTGCAAGACCAAACACAGTCAGCACTACCACCAGCACCAGCATTACAATATCTGTTTTTTCAAAATCTGTCCGTCTCTCTGACACCATCACAGTCTCCTCAAGAGGGCCTTATCTAATCATATTCTACAGATTTCTCACATATTCCTTAAACATATCTCCACGCTGCTCATAATTATCAAACTGTCCCCAGCTTGCACAGGCAGGAGAAAGAAGTACCGCGTCTCCGGGATTTGCTTTCCGGGCACATACATTGACAGCCTCTTTCAGATCTTCGCAAAGGATAATATGATGGAAACCATGTTTCTCTGCTGCTTCTTTGATCTTCTCCTTTGTCTGCCCGATCAGTACCAGATATCGCACTTTTCCATCAAAAGCTTCTATCCATTCATCATATCCGGATTCTTTGTCATAACCTCCGCCAATAAGCAGTGTGGGACGATTCATAGCCTGGATTCCCTTAATCGCAGCATCCGGATTGGTTCCCTTGGAGTCATTGTAATAAACTACCCCGTTCTTCTCTGTCACATACTCAATTCTGTGAGCCACTGCAGTAAATTCACAGATACTCTTACGGATGCTCTCCATACTGACCCCATCATAATAAGCCATAGCTACTGCAGCCATTACATTTTCAAAATTATGCTTGCCAAGAAGCTTCAGTTCTTCTGTTCTCACCACTTCTATGGTTTCTTTTCCATCTTTCAGAATAATCTTATCACCATCCAGATAGATACCCTGTTCCAGTTCTCTCTCACTGGAGAAATATACCACTCTCGGCACCAGATTTTTCCCGAATTCACGCAGAACCTCATCCTCATAGTTCAGGACACAGACATCCTCAGTTCCCTGATTTTTGGTGATCAGTTCTTTTACCCGGATGTATTCCTCCATAGTATGATGACGATTCAGATGATCCTCTGTAATATTCAAAATCGCAGAAACCTTCGGTGCAAACAGATCAATGGTCTCTAACTGAAAACTGCTGATCTCTGCCACTGTTACAGAATAAGGTTTCATCTCCAGAGCTTTGGAGGTATAAGGTGTTCCGATATTTCCTACCACAAATACAGATTCCCTTGCATCCTGCATGATCTTTCCAAGAAGCGCGGTGGTAGTTGTCTTACCGTTTGTACCGGTGATGGCCAGTACTTCGCCTGCCCCTACGCGGAAAGCAAGTTCTACCTCTCCCCAGACCGGAATCCCCTTTGAATAGAAGTTCTTTACAACCGGAATATCTGTAGGTACACCAGGGCTTAAAACCACCAGGTCCAGACTGTCAATTACTTCTTCCGGAAGATTTCCTGCATAAATCTCTAATGGATAGGTTCCGTTGGTTTTATGTACTACTGCCTCTTTATCAATATCTGCATTTCCGTCATAAATAACAGGAACAGCACCTACCTTTGCCAGAAGATCAGATGCTCCGATCCCGCTTTTACCGGATCCAAACACCAGAACCTTTTTCCCCTGTAATTCCATAATAATTTCCTCCTTATAAAGCCAGCAGAGCGATCATACACATCACAGCCGTCACCACTGAAAAAACAGCAACTACTCTGGTCTCAGACCATCCGCACAATTCAAAATGATGATGGATCGGTGCCATCTTAAAAATACGTTTTCCATGAGTTGCCTTGAAATATGTTACCTGGATCATAACAGAAAGCACCTCGATCAGATAAATCAGGCCTACCAGCAGGATAAATAAAGGCATCTGCATCACATATGCCGTACCAGCCACAAAACCTCCCAGAGCAAGGGAACCGGTATCACCCATGAACACCTTCGCCGGATAAACATTAAATAAAAGGAATCCCATAAGACTGCCTACTACTGCGCAAGTGATCGGCTCAATGCCTGATTTCAGTCCAATGGATACCACAGAAAAGAACACTGCTACAATGAGAGTCACACTGGAAGCAAGACCATCCAGTCCATCTGTAAAGTTCACTCCGTTTACAGTACCGATCACTGCAAAAAACAGAATCGGATAGGCAAGCCATCCCAGATTCAGAAAATGTCCGCTCCAGAACGGAATCCGCATGGTCAGAGAAATATCTGTATATCTGACAATGTAAAATACAAAAATTGCAGTCAGCACAACCTGTAGTGAAAACTTCTGTGCAGGCATCAGACCATCCGAACGTTTCAGAACAACCTTCAGATAATCATCAAGAAATCCGATGATTCCAAATCCAAGAGTCAGAAACAATACAGGAATGATCTTTGGATAATCCTTTACATAAAACAGGGCAGTCACAGCTGTGGCAATCAGAAAAATCACACCGCCCATAGTAGGAGTTCCCGCTTTTTTCAGATGAGACTGTACACCTTCTGTTCTCTCCGTCTGTCCCATCTTCAGTTTCCTGAGAAAAGGAATGATGACCGGTCCTAATATAACGCTGATAGCAAATGCGATCAGTACAGGGATTACAACTTGAAATTCCATCTCACACCTCATTCATTCTTTCGTTTTTTTGATTTTAAAGCAATTCTTAGTATAAGTCTTTTCTCTGTATTTATCAACCCTCTGAGCTGTTTTCCCCCGTTTTTTCAATTCCTAGATAAGGAAGTATATTTTCAAAAATACTGCGGATCACCGGTGCTGCAACAGTTCCTCCGTAATAAACGCCTTTTGGATCATGAATAATGCACAGCCCCAGCACCTGAGGATTTTCTGCAGGCGCAAATCCCAGAAAAGAGGAAATATATCGGCAGGAACTTCTGGGCAGTGTCTGGGAGGTTGCTGTTTTTCCGCCAATATGATATCCCTGGATCCCGGCATTTTTTCCTGATCCCAGAGAAACAACTTTTTCAAGAATTTCTCTTATTTGTCCGGAGGTTTCGGAAGAAACAATTCCTTCCTTCACAGGATAAACCAGTTCTTCTGCTTTTGTCTGTTCTCTGTCAGATACTGCAGTTCCAAAGTGTGGTGTCACACGCCGTCCTCCATTGATCAGAGAACTGACAGTAACCGCCAGCTGAATGGGCGTGATCTGAAAGGACTGTCCAAAGGAAACCGTAGCCAGCTCTACCTCTCCCATATTTTTTTCCTGGTGCATGATCGTCCCGGCTTCTCCCGGCAGATCTACACCAGTTTTGGTAAGCAGCCCGAATTTTCGGAAGTATCTGTAATATCTGTCCACTCCCAGCCGAAGACCTACCTGGATAAACACCGGATTACAGGAATTCTGGGCTCCCTCTACAAAATTCTGGGAACCATGACCTGTTCTTTTGGCACAGTGGATCCGGCGATCCTTTACCAGAATATATCCCGGGCAGTAAAACCTGTCATCCACAGACACTACCCCTTCTTCCAGCCCTGCAGCCATTGTTATGATCTTGAAGGTAGATCCCGGTTCATAGGTATCATTCAGGCAGGGATTTCTCCACATCTGATTCAGACGTTCCTGCTTTTGCTCCTCTGTCATTTCGGCTGTATCCCTTGGGGTATTCAGAGTAAAAGGATCATTCAGATCAAATTCAGGTACATTAACACAGGCATAAATTTCTCCATTCTGAGGATTCATGATCAGAATAGAAACTCTTTCTGCCTGTTTTTCCTCCATTACCTTCAACGCCTCCTGCTGAGCATATTTCTGAATATTAATATCCAGACTTAACCACAGGCTTTTCCCTTCCTCCGGCTCCCTTCTCCGCTCACCCAGGCTGTCCAGTTCTATGCCTCTGGCATCTGTGGTAGTAAGGATCTTTCCCGGCTTTCCTTTTAATATTTCATCATATTTTACTTCCAGCCCGATAATTCCCTGATTATCACCTCCTGTAAATCCCAGAACCCTGGAAGCCAGGCTTCCATATGGGTAGTATCGTTTATAATCTTCATCCACCTTTACCCCGTCCAGCCTGCATTCCCGGATAGCATCTCCTGTACTTTTATCTACATTGGTCTTTATCCTCTCTATGGAAGAAATCTTTTCTACTCTTTTCCTTACATCCTCTTCTTTCATTCCCAGCTTTTCTGTCAAAATCCGGATAATCTTCTCCGGATCCCTGATCTGGCTGTGAATAACAGAAACTGTACAGACTGTCCGGTTAGAAGCCAATACTTTCCCCCTGGCATCCAGGATAAGACCCCTGGCTGCCTTAATGTCCCGTTCTCTTTCATGAAGCTCTTCTGCCCTGCCATAATAGCGTTCAGAACAAAAACACATAAGATAAGCCAGCCTTCCTATAAGTCCTGCCATGATCAGAACACAGCAGAGAAAAACCGTCCAGCTTTTTTTCTTATGAAATGTCATCAGTTTTTTCATCAAAAATCCCCTGAAGAGAAAAGTCATAGTAATATATGATTTTTCTCCCCAGGGGTATCACTTTACTTGTTATTTACAGAATATTTATTTAAAAAATATTTTATTCCAGTCCTGCTTCCTCATTGGTAATTCCTTCAGATTCTGCATTGTTATCCTCAGTGGTATCTGATTCATCCCCCTCAGGGGGTGCAGGTGCATCCAGGTTGGAAACACCGTCCTCTGCTGATTCCGTGGCTGTTCCATTCTGAGAAGAAACTTCCGGCAGATTTTCAGACAATTTGTAATTGCCCTGTTCGTCCAGCAGATGTTCACCATTGCTGTCCAGAAGATATCCATTTTCATCTATACGATTACCATCCCAGTCGATCAGATTTCCCTGGGCATCTACCAATCTGCCATTCTCATCCAGGTTGCTGCCCGTAGTACTCTTCAGATGTCCGGAAAATCCTTCCCACAGTTCTGTCTCAGGAATGGTTCCGTCCTCGGATTCATCCGGCTTTACATTCAGATAAGGAAGAAGCTCTGAGAGGATACCCTGGGCAATATACTGCGGATAAGTACTGTTTGCCTGTTCTTCTGTATTTGGCTCATCCACAACCACATAAATTACCACTGCCGGATCATCTAC
The DNA here is from genome assembly GCF_014297245.1 of Blautia difficilis. Lineage (NCBI taxonomy): Bacteria > Bacillati > Bacillota > Clostridia > Lachnospirales > Lachnospiraceae > Blautia > Blautia difficilis. The sequence goes on from NZ_JACOQG010000013.1 coordinate 13,374, forward strand.
CGGCGCAAATCCGATAAAGGATACCAGATATTTATTATTTCCACGGGGATATTTCTCTGCAGTACCTGTTTTACCGCCTGAGCTGTAACCCTGTACCTTGGAATGACGGCTGGTACCCTGCTGTACACTCAGAGCCATATAGCTTCTGATGTCGCTGGAAATCCCTGAGGAGATTGTCTGCTTCAAAAGAGTCGGTGTCATGGTTTTGACTGTACTTCCCGCACTGTCAAGAATCTTTGTCACCAGATGAGGCTGATAGTAATAGCCCCCATTGATAACAGAACACATGGCATTGATCTCCTGGATCATAGTACAGGTAAATCCCTGTCCAAAAGCTGAGCATGCCAGCTCTGTCTCACCCATGGACTCCTCTGTATGGATAATGCCGGCACCTTCATTAGGAAGATCAATGCCGGTTCTTGTTCCAAAATTAAACAGGCTCTGGGCTTTTACAAACTGCTTGGCTCCCATTTTTGCACCGATCTGCATCATGGCATCATTACAGGAATTGGCGATTACCTCTCCCAGGGTCTCTGTCCCATGGGCACTTGGCCATACCGCACATTTGATCAGAGTATCTCCAAAGGTCTGGGATCCGTCACACACAAAAGTGTCAGACTCCTGAATGGCGCCCTTTTCCAATGCGGAAGCCATAACAATCGGTTTTACAACAGAGCCGGGTTCATAGGCATCTGTGACACAGAAATTACTCCACATGCCATTTAGTGCTTTTACTGTCTCCTCATCATTCATTGCTTTGATCTGGTCTTCTGAATATATGCCGGAAAGATCTCTGGGATTATTCAGATCATAGCGGTCTCCTCCATCCATGGCAATGATCTCACCTGTAGATGGATCTTCCACGATCACGCCAATATTCTTGGCTCCCATTGCTTCCTTGAAACCATTTACATATTTCTCTACAATCTGCTGCGCCCCAATGTCAATACTGGTCTGGATACTCTTTCCATTGGTGGCTGGAATGATGGTCTGTTCCACATCCGAATCATTATTGATATATCCATATTGTCTTCCATCCACGCCTGTGAGAGTACTGTTATAATATCCCTCAAGACCGCTGTCTGCCACATCACGGTCCAGAGTAAAGCCAATCGTATCACAGGCTGCTTCATTAAACGGATAGGTTCTCAGATAATCCTCTTCAAACCAGACGCCCTTGATATTGGCTCTTTCCTTTGCCTGGGACGCACTCAGACCGGAATCCTCGTCTGCTTCCTCATAAGCCTCAAATTCCTTCTTCTTGTCCATGGAAAGCTGCTTGGTCACAATCTGATACTGGCTCTGACTGGTATCGGAATCAGACAGCAATGAGCGGATTTTCTCCTCCTCCAGTCCAAGTACCTCCGTAAGAGCCTTGATGGTAGGCTCCACATAATCTTCATCGGAATTCACCGTCTTACAATCCAGGATTACATTGTAAACCTTATTACTGGTTGCGAGAATATTTCCGTTCTTATCATAAATATCTCCCCGCTTGGCAGGCAGAGTCTGGCTTTCATATTTCTGCTGGGCCTGGCTGAGAACCTGCTTTTTATACTTGCTTCCACTGGTAGCATTAATATAGGTAATTCTTAGTGTTAATGCTACTAAAGCCAGCAATACTAAAGAAAATAGTATCACCAGCTTCTTTTTCATGTTATAGTTTATTTTCTTTACGGGCTTTCCCCGCTGTTTTTTCCCTGTATTACTCAATCACTCACCTACTTTATATCCGGTATATCCTGATACTGTCTGACATAGCTGTTTCCAGAAGATGAATAAGTTACAGTCTGATCTTCAGAAGGATACTTCATTCCCAGACTTCCCATTGCTTTTTTTTTGATCAGATTCAGGTCCACATTAGAAGTTACCTGACTGTAATACGCATCATTGTCCTCCCTAAGCTGCGAAAGCTCCTCCTCCAGTGCAGCAACCGTACTCATCTTCGCTGTGATCTCTGATTTATATCTGAGATAATTGACCGAGCAGAAAAGTATGGCTACACATACAACAGCCAGAAATGCTACAAAAGCCCAGTTCATACCCAGAGCCCTCTGTCTGTTCTGCTGTGCCTGTTTACTCAGCTGATGCTGTGTTTGAGGAACAGGCTGAGGCTGTACGCTGCGGTTTCTGCCTGCCTCCTGTCTGCCCTGCTGCCTTCTCTCCGGGATTTCATTGAGCCGTCTGACTGTATTTCCATCCACATATACTCCCCTGTTTACCGGGGTCTGATATCTATTTCTTCTTGCCGTTTCAGCCCTAGTCGTTCTCCCCATTTTATGCCTCTTTCCAATTAATATACCCTTTCAAAAATCCTGAGCTTCGCGCTTTTGGAACGCGGATTTTCTTCCATTTCCTGCTCCCCCGGAAGAATTGGTTTTCTGGTGATCACCCGGCCCTTTGATTTTTTCCCACATACACAAACAGGAAAATCAGAAGGACAGGTACATGGATTTTCATTCTTACGGAAAATGGTTTTAACAATCCGATCCTCCAGAGAATGAAAAGTAATAATACAAAGCCGGCCTCCGTCATCTAAAAGATCGATCATTCCATCCAAAGAATCTCTCAGTACATCCAGTTCCCTGTTCAATTCAATACGAATTGCCTGGAAGGTTCTCTTGGCCGGATGTCCTGATTTGACCTGCATCTTCATCGGGATAGACTGTCTGATGATCTCAGTCAGCTCTCCGGTTGTAGTGATCGGCTTTGTCTGCCTTGCTGCAACAATATGTCTGGCAATATTTTTTGCAAATTTATCTTCACCGTAATCACGGATGATACGGTACAGTTCTCTTTCTTCATAGCCATTGACAATGTCACTGGCTGTCAGCGTCTGGCGCTGATCCATTCTCATATCAAGAGGCGCATCCACACGATAGGTGAAGCCACGCTCCTCATTATCTAACTGGTAGGAAGATACTCCCAAGTCCAGAAGAATCCCATTGACCTTATGAATCCCCCTTGCTGCCAGTTCCGGTACCATGTAACAATAATTGCTGCGAATGATCGTCGCCTGTTTATAGGCGGCTAACCTCTCACTCGCAGCAATTATCGCATCCTGGTCCTGATCTATACCAATAAATCTCCCCTTGGCAGAAAGCTTCTTACATACCTCCATGGCATGCCCGGCACCACCCAAGGTGCCATCCACGTAGATTCCGTCGGCCTTTACGTCCAAGCCGTCAATGGTTTCCTCCAGCAATACAGATTTGTGTTTAAATTCCATCTCCGTCTCCTGTCTGGATTTCCCCGCGGGATATCACTTGTGAACAATAACATCTCAAACACCTTTATATGACAATTCCCATTTCCTGCATGCTCTCGGCAATACTGTCCATGTCGTCATAATTACAGTTCTCACTCCACTTCTCTTTGCTCCAGATCTCAATCCTGTTCAGATTTCCGGTCAGGACTACATCCTTATCCAGGCCTGCAAATTCACGTAATGTCTGAGGCACAAGGATTCGTCCCTGCTTGTCCAGTTCACACATGGCTGCACCGGCAACAAAGAATCGTGAGAAAGTTCTGGCGTTCTTATTTGTAAGTGGTAAAGCTCTGAGTTTCATTTCAAAGGCCTCCCATTCGTCCATCGGATAAATGGAAAGACAACCATCAAGTCCCTTGGTCAGGACAAACTCTTCCCCTAAGAGCTCCCTGAATCTGGAAGGGATGATCAGACGCCCCTTAGCATCTATTGTATGATTGTACTCGCCCATGAACATATTACTCACCTACTCTCGTGAAGTCTGAATCTCCCCTTCAGGCTTCCGGATGGTAATGGTTTCATCTGCCACTGTTCCCCCATTTGCCACCACTAATCACCACTTTCTACCACTTATGTAACAATAATAAACTATTTATGTGGAAAAAACAAGAGCTAAACAAATATTTTTTATTCTGTTTCTATCCACAAAAAAAAGCTCTTTTCAGAGCTTTTTCCACATATATATTGATCTGTATTCTATTCTTCCTGCTTTTCAGATGCCTCATCAGAAGACTTTCTCCACTGACTGGGAATATGGGCGTATTCCAGGTTCTCCCAATTGTCTGTTTCTCCCTGGATTTTATCCTCCTGAATAGTTTCTTCCTCCTGGACAGGTGGTTTTTCTGATTGTTTTTCTGCTGGCTCTTCCGGTTTCTTATCCACTGGCTTATGTTCCCTTCTGGATTCCTCTTCTTCCCGGAAGACCCTTTCTCTGCGGATCTTACGGATATCTGCACGTTTCTTGACCATAACACGCCGTACTGTCACAATCGGAACAAAAACAACTACCAGTACTCCGGAAATCAACAGTGAAATATCCACTGATGTTCCGGGAATATACAGTTTATCTGTTCTCAGCCACTCACAGACAAAACGCCCCAGCCCATATCCTGCAAGATACCACATAAACAGCTCTCCCTGATATCTCTTCTTTCTCCGAAGTGCCAGAAGTACCAAGAGCAAAAACAGGCACCAAAGACTTTCGTAGAGAAATACCGGCTGAACCTGGATAAAGGACACTCCATCGATCGTCAGAAGGTTATCACGCATAGCCCCGGACACTTCTCCGGAACGAACTGCAGATATAGGAAGCTGCATGGCCAGAACTCCATCTGTATATTCCCCAAAGGATTCCCTGTTAAAAAAGTTCCCCCAGCGCCCTACAACCTGTCCCAGAAGTACCCCCAGACTGACTGTATCTGCCATCTGCCAGAAAGACAGCTTTGCCAATCTGCAGAATAATGCCGCAGCAAGGACACCTCCAAGCAAGCCACCATAAAAAGCATATCCGCCATTTCTTACATCAAAAATTGTCCGGAGATTTCCCTGATACAGCTCCCAGGAAAAAATAACATAAAACAGTCTTGAGCCCACCACGGAAGCAGCCAGGGAAAGTATCATCATATCCAGATATTTATTCTGGTCTTCATGATTTCTTCCGGCCTCCAGCACCACAAGTCCCATTCCCAAAAGGGCACCTACAGCAATAAGCATCCCATAAATTGTAAATTCCATTCCGAAAATCTGAAATGCCCTGGGCACATAATCCAATACCAGATTTATTCCCGGAAAACGGATTGACATATCCATATATCACCTTTTTATTATACGTTAAAACGGAATAAGATTACATCTCCATCCTGCACAACGTATTCCTTACCTTCCATGCGCACAAGCCCTTTTTCTCTGGCACCGGCATAAGAGCCACAATCCAGCAGATCCTGATAGTTCACAACCTCTGCCTTAATAAATCCACGTTCAAAATCTGTATGAATCTTACCTGCTGCCTGAGGGGCTTTGGTACCGATCTTAATCGTCCATGCTCTGGTCTCATCTTCCCCTGATGTAAGGAAGCTCATCAGTCCCAGAAGATGGTAGCTTGCTTTTACCAGTTTCTCAAGTCCTGATTCTGTCAGTCCCAGATCCTCCAGGAACATTTTCTTCTCATCATCATCCAGTTCTGAAATCTCTTCTTCAATTTCTGCACAAATAACGAAAATCTCACTGTTCTGCTCTGCCGCATATTTGCGTACTGCCTGCACATGGATGTTATTTTCACCATCATCAGCCAGATCTCCTTCTGCTACATTTGCAGCATAGATCACCGGTTTCCAGGTAAGCAGATTATAAGTTGCCATCCATGCTTCCTCGTCCTCATTTTCCAGTTCCATCGTAATGGCCATCTTGCCGTCTTCCAGATGTGTTTTTACCTTCTGAAGAAAATCCAGTTCTTTGGCAGCTTCCTTATCCATACGTGCAGTCTTTGTCACTTTTGCAATTCTTCTCTCAAGGATTTCAAGGTCTGAGAAGATCAATTCCAGGTTGATGGTCTCAATGTCACGAAGAGGATCGATGCTTCCATCTACATGGATCACATTGGAATCTTCAAAGCAGCGGACTACATGAACGATTGCATCTACCTCACGGATATTTGCAAGGAACTGGTTTCCAAGACCTTCGCCTTTGGATGCTCCCTTTACAAGGCCTGCAATATCTACGAATTCAATTACAGCAGGTGTCACTTTTTTAGAATGATAAAAATCTCCAAGAAGTTTCAGTCTCTCATCCGGCACTGTAACAACACCTACATTAGGGTCGATCGTACAGAATGGATAGTTTGCTGATTCTGCTCCTGCCTTTGTCAATGAATTAAATAATGTACTTTTTCCAACATTGGGTAATCCGACGATTCCTAATTTCATTTTTCTCTATATCTCCTTTAAATGTATTGATTATACGGTCTTTTTCAGCATGAATTATATCATATCAAAACTCTTTTGTACACCTCTTGTATACTTATCCCAAGAACACCCGGAGTTACCGTCTCCTCCGTTCTCTGTAATACGCTCTGCAACGCACAGGAAAAGTCTGAAAACTATAATCCGAATTTCTCCCTGACAGCAGCAAAATCACGGACTGGGACCATATTTTCCTGTGTAACACCAATCTGCTTATCCATATATACAAGCGTATACCATCTGTGAAATTTATATCCACAATCTTTCAGTTCTCCCGCATATCTATATCCCATTTTTTCATGGAACTGAATACTGTTATAATCAGAATACTCATCTTCCGGTTTCACGATCAGTGAAATTGCCTGTACGATTCCCTGCTCTCTCAGAACTTCTTCCATCTGAGCATACAGCTGTCGTCCCACGCCCGCTCTTCGTGCCTCCTGCTTAAGATAAACTGTCATCTCTACATCCCATCCAAAAGCAGATCTGGGATGAAATCTTCCTGCATAGGAATACCCGATGATCTCACCCTTATCTTCCGCAACAAGGTAGGGATAATGTTCCAGGATATGGCTGATCCGCTCACGGAATTCTTCCACAGATGGAACCTCATATTCAAAAGTTACTGCTGTGTTTTTTATATAATATGCATAAATTTCCAACAATTGTTCTGCATCTTCAACTGTGGCTGTCCGAATTTTGATGTCCATGATATTTTTCCTTCTTCCGTTTCTTCATCTTTTGCCTGCTACCTGTCTCTGGACTGGATCATCAACAGGGTTCCTGACTCATATGTAACCCTGGCCTGCTCTTCCTGTATTTCATTACTTACAGTCAGTCCACAATCCAACAGACTCAGATCATAACCATCTAATAAGTATTTAAAACCTTCCAGGCAAAGTCCTTTCACAGCTCCTCCTATGGCAAAAAAAGATACATATTTGCCGAACTGACCGGATTTCTCCAACACCTTTCCATTCTCTGCCAGTGTCATATAATTGTATTGATCCACCAATGCCAGAGAAACCCCATTCTGGCTGGCAAGAATAAGAAGCCCCAGATTTGCAATCAGGTGATCCACCCTCCGACCTGTTGCTCCCAGGATTTCTATTCTCTTTGTTCCCTGCCGGATAGCCAGATTCACAGCACACTGGGTATCCGAATCATCCTTTTCAGGCTTGAGGCGTATCACTTCCACCGTACTTAAGCCTTTCAGAAACTCCTCACCTTGAGGAGACAGACTGTCAAAATCGCCTACAGTCACATCCGGCAAAAGATGATTTTCCATAAAAAATTCCAGTCCTCTGTCCGCAGCAATCAGGCAAAGCTTTTCCCGCCCTGTTCTTTCTATTCTGTTTCTTAAAAAATCGAGGGCAAAATCTCTCTGGATATCGCCCCCGCTTACAATAATCGTATCTTTCATACTGTTCCTCAGTCAATCTCTCTGATTACTTCATTCATTCGCTTCTTTGCATGGCGTACTCCGGAAACCAAATCATCTTTAAAAACATAGGAACCTGCCACCACAAGGTTTGCCCCTGCCTTTAATACAGTTTCCATTGTTTCATCATTGATCCCGCCATCCACCTGAATGTCTACGTTCAGATCTTCATCCTGGATCAGGTCACGAAGCTCCTGAATCTTCTCTGTACACTCCTCCATATATTTCTGACCTCCGAATCCCGGCTGTACAGTCATAACCAGAACCATATCCACATCCTCAAGCATATGGCTGATATCATTTACCGGAGTAGCAGGCTTAATGGATACGCCCACCTTTACTCCTGCTTCACGGATCTGTTCTATGGTACGTTCCAGATCTTCACAGGCTTCCGCATGTACAGTGATAGAATCCGCACCGCAATCAACGAAATCTCTGATATACCGTTCCGGTTCTGTCACCATCAGATGCACATCAAAAAATAATTTTGATTCTTTTCGGATTGATTTGATCACCGGCATTCCAAATGAGATGCTGGGTACAAAATCACCATCCATCACATCAATATGAAGCCATTCAATCCCTTCTTCTTCCAAAATTTTAATCTGTTCGCCTAAGCGGTTAAAATCCGCTGATAAAATAGACGGACATAACTGATACATAATCAGAATCTCCTTTTCTCTTTTAATTCTTCATAAAGTCCCAGATAATCTTCATATCTGAGACTGCTGATTTTATGGTTATCCAGTGCTTCCTTTACTGCGCAGCCCGGCTCATGGATATGTCTGCATCCCTGAAACCTGCACTGCCCTTCATATTTCCGGAATTCCGGAAAATAATCCTTAAGTTCCTGCTCCTCCATATCCGAAAGATACAGACAGGAAAAACCAGGAGTATCCACCAGATAAGTATCCTTTCCTGCCGGAATAACCTGTGAATGACGGGTAGTATGTTTTCCCCGTTTCAGCTTTTTGCTGATCTCACCGGTCTCCATCTGCACATTTCCCTGAAGGGCATTGGTAATTGAAGATTTCCCCACACCGGAAGGACCGGCAACCACCGTAGTCTTTCCCTGGAGTATTTTTTTTATCTCCTCCATACCATCTCCCTGATAGGTACTGGACAGGATTACCTGATATCCGCAGTTCTGATAGGTCTCATATAAAAAGTCCAGTTCTTCCCTAGTTCCCAGGTCTTTTTTGTTAAAGCAGATGGTAACAGGAATATCTGCCTGCTCCATCATGATCAGAAAACGATCCAGCAGCATGAAATTAGGTTTTGGATTTTCCATTGCGAAAATCACAAAAGCCTGATCCACATTAGCAACTGCCGGTCGGATCAGGGAATTTTTCCGGGGAAGGATAGCAGTAACACTGCCCTCCTTCTCCTTCTCATCCAGCACCTCTATTTCCACATTGTCACCTACCAGAGGTTTCCGGTTATCTTTTCTGAAAATTCCTTTGGCCTTGCATTCATATACTTCATTATCCTCAGCATGAATGTAATAAAATCCTGCAATTCCCTTAATAATTTTTCCCTGCATGTACTACTCAGCCTTAGCAAATGTGATGGAGTATTCTCCAAGCTTTTGATAGGTTCCGTTAATTTCCTCAGAAAGATATAAAGTACCCTGGCTGACTCCCGGTGCACCAGTGATATCCAGTGTATACGGGAACTGCAGTGTCTGTCCTTCCAGAATCACAGATGCAGACGGATTACCGTTTACATTCTGTATCAGTTCCAGGCGGATAGGTCCTCCTGAATATCCGATCGGTGTATTCAATGCCTGTGTACATTTCCAGACCTCACCGTTTGCAGCAGCTGCACTCTGCTGTGCCAGATCTGCTGCAGAAGTATCTGTGCCGGCTGCACTATCTGTACTGCCTGCATTGCTGCTTTGTGTATTTGAATCGGAAGTCTGCGCAGAAGATGGATCCTGATCTCCGGAACTTACAGTAAGCACTACATTCACAGTATCCGGATCATCCCAGTCACCTGCTTCAGGCTCCTGGGCAATTACCTCTCCTGCCGGTGCATCTGTACTCTTCTGCTCTTTCACTTCAATATTCAGAAATTTGCCAAAGGTTGTAATCGCATCATTCTTCGTCATACCAACAACACTTGGTACTTCCACACTGTCACCATAATCAACACCACGGCTGACAACCAACGTAACACTTGTTCCGGAAGCCACCTGATTTCCTGCAGCAGGAGTGGTAGAATATGCATATCCCGGATCCACAAGGGGGTATCCGTCATCATTTAATTCACTGTATTCCTTCTGGACATTTACAGTAAGTCCCATATCCTCCAGTGTCTGCTGGGCATCTATGCCTGTCTGTCCATCCACATCCGGAATGGTGATCTGCTGAGTTCCCTTGCTGATATAATACTTAATCGTTGTATATTGCTCAACCTTGCTTCCCTGCGGAATATCCTGAGAAGAAATCGTTCCTTTTGCCATGTCAGAAGCTTCCTCACCCATAGGCTGGATTCCCAGCTTCATATCCTTAGTGATCGTCTTAGCCTCTTCCTCTGTTTTTCCACGAAGATCCGGAACAGTGACCATTTCATCATCCTCTGTTTTCTCGGTCTGAACCTGCTGTTTATTTTCCGTTTTCGCTCCTCCGATCAGACCAGAAGCTTTTCCTGCGATCAAAATGATTGCAATCAGGATCAACACACCCATCAGAAGCATGATAATGGTCATCACCTGACCATTGCCTTTCTTGTGTTTTTTATCCTTTTTGCTTTCCCGTCTCTTCCGTGATGTATCCTCCGGCTCATCATCATAATCCGTCTCATTGATCTCTGCTTCCAGAGCCTCCGGATCAGCCTTTGAAATCTGCTTTGGTGTATGCTTGATCTCACCCAGTTCCGCATCAGAAATCACTACTGTTTTGGCATCGTTATCTACTGATGTGAGCTTTACAAAATCACCCTGAGGATCAATAAGAGAATGCTTCAGATCCCCGATCACATCCTCCATATTCTGGTATCGTCTGTCAACACTTTTCTGTGTACATTTCAATATGATCTGCTCCAGGCTGTGCGGCAGCTCCGGTGCATATACACTTGGCGGCACCATCTCTTCCTGAAGGTGCTTGATGGCAATGGCAACTGTAGTATCTCCGTCAAAAGGAACCCTGCCTGTCACCATCTCATAAAGCGTGATACCCAGAGAATAGATATCACTCTTCTCATCACTGTATCCTCCACGCACCTGCTCCGGAGAACTGTAATGAACAGATCCCATTACATTGGAGCTGATGGTATTGGATGACGCTGCTCTGGCAATTCCAAAGTCTGTTACTTTTACCTTTCCATCCATGGAAATAATAATATTCTGGGGCTTTACATCACGATGTACAATCCCATGGCTGTGTGCGGCCTCCAGCCCCATGGAAACCTGAATGGCAATGCTGGTAGCTTCCTTTACAGAGAGTCTGCCCTTCTTGGAAATATATTCCTTCAGTGTGATTCCCTCGATCAGTTCCATAACAATGTAATAAACTCCATTGTCATCTCCAACATCAAATACATTAACAATATTTGGATGTGTCAGGACTGCGGCAGCCTGTGCCTCACTTCTGAATTTCTGTATAAAAGTTGTATCTTCCCGAAACTCCGGCTTCAGCACCTTGACAGCGACAAAACGATTCAGCTTGTGATCCTTTGCCTTGTATACGTCCGCCATTCCGCCGGTACCTATTTTGCCTAATATTTCATAGCGCTCTGCTATGATCATTCCTGTTTTTAACATTCTTCCACCTCATTTGCGAATGGTTCTATCAATACAATTGCAATATTGTCTTTACCGCCGTTACGGTTTGCCTCACCGATAAGGGTTCTGCCCCTTTCATCCAGGGCCTCATCCCTTCTGGAAAGTATCTCTTTTATCCGGCTGTCCTCGACCATGTTGCTCAGTCCATCTGAACACATTAAAATCACACTTTCCGGTTCCAGTTTCAGATCAAAAAAATCTACATCCACTGTCCTTTCCGCACCCAGCGCTCTTGTGATGATATTTTTGTCCGGATGGTTTCTGGCCTCTTCGACACTGATTTCTCCCATCCTGACCATCTCCTGCACCAATGAGTGGTCTCTTGTTATCTGCTGAAGTTCTCTGTTCGCCACATAGAGACGGCTGTCCCCCACATTGGCCACATATGCATACTGCCCAACGATAGTGGAAACTACCATAGTGGTTCCCATTCCCTTCAGTTTCTCATCCTTCTGTGCCTGCTCAATGATCTCTCTGTTCGCACTTTCAATGGCATGACGGATCACCTTAACCGGATTGAAATCCCGATCCTGTCGAATCTCCTCTACCACAACACTGACAGCATGGGAGGATGCATAATCACCTGCATTATGTCCGCCCATTCCATCCGCAACAACAAACAGATTCGGAAGATTCCCAATCGGGTCGGAAGAGGCGAACACATAATCCTGGTTCATCTTCCGCTTCTGACCCACATCAGTAGCTGAATATATCCTCATGTCACTTCTCGCTTTCTGTTTTTTCCATATAGCTTTTTCTTAACTGTCCACAGGCACCGTCTATATCACTGCCCATTTCCCTTCTAATAGTAACATTTATTCCACATTTTTCAAGTTTTATTTTAAAATTCTCAACAGCCTGTCGTGTAGAACGTTCAAAAGAGCGCTCCTTAATCGGGTTTACGGGAATCAGATTTACATGACAATTGATATCCCGGATTCTTCCGGAAAGCTCTCTTGCATCCTCATCACTGTCATTCACCCCGGCCACAAGGCTATATTCAAATGTGATCCTTCTGCCTGTCATATCAAAATAGTGGCGGCATGCTTCCAGAACTTCATCCATACTGTATTTTCTGGCAATCGGCATAAGCTCCTGTCTTTTCTCATCATTTGGTGCATGAAGAGAAAGTGCAAGTGTCATCTGCAGCTTTTCCTTAGCCAGTTCATAGATTTTGGGTACCAGTCCGCAGGTAGATACTGTCAGATTTCTCTGGCTGATATGAAGTCCTCCATCCTCTGTGAGAATGTGTATAAACCGCAAAAGATTGTCATAATTATCCAGTGGCTCACCGGTTCCCATCACTACTACATTGGACACTCTCTCACCGGTCAGAGTCTGAATACGATAAATCTGGTCCAGCATTTCTGAGGGAAGCAGACATCTGGTAAGTCCTCCGATCGTAGAAGCGCAGAAACGACATCCCATACGGCATCCCACCTGCGAAGAAATACATACGGAATTTCCATGTTTGTACCGCATAAGCACGCTTTCGATCACATTTCCGTCACTGAGACGAAAAAGATATTTCTGCGTTCCATCTAGTCTGGAAGTCTGTACATCTACCACCTCCAGGGCAGTAACAGGGTATTCCTTCAGCTTCTCTCTGAGCCCCCTGGATAAATTGGTCATCTCATCCCAGGAAGTAACCAGGTGCTCATGAAGCCAGCTGTATATCTGCTTTGCCCTGAAAGGCTTATCCCCTAGGGCAGTAACCAGCTCTTTTAATTCATCAACTGTCATTGACTTGATATCTGTCATTACTTATTTTCTCCTGAATTTTGCAATAAAGAAACCATCTGTTTTGTGCACTCCCGGCAATAACTGAAGATACCCCAGAGCAGTGGTTTCAGAATGAAGTTCCTGAGGAAGGAAAGGATCCAGGCTCTCCAGTTTAAATGGGTGATGATTCATAAACCACATCATATTTTCCTCATTCTCTTCTTTTGCAATGGTGCAGGTACTGAAAACCAATACTCCGCCTGGCTTCACATACTCTGCTGCCCGATCCAGGATCGTTCTCTGCAGGATCACAATTTCTTCCTGCTTCTGAGGTGTCACTCTGTACTTTATTTCCGGCTTCTTGCCGATCACCCCATAACCTGAGCAGGGCACATCTGCCAGAACAATATCTGCTTTTAATTCCGAATCCACATCAAAAACAGTGGCATCCATCACTCTTGCCTGCACATTGATGGAATCCAGACGATTGATATTTTCCTCAATAAGGTCCACCTTTTGCTGGCTTACATCTCTGGCATCTACAGTACCATAATTTCCCATCTTATCTCCTGCATGAAGGCTTTTTCCTCCGGGAGCAGCACACATATCAATAATATAGTCTCCCTTCTTTGGATCTGCAACCTCAGCTACCAGCATGGAACTTACATCCTGTACCTGAATTTTCCCCTGAATAAAAGCATCCAGGGCAAGAATATGATTATAATCAGAAATTTCATATGCATAGGGAAGATAGGGAGCAGGAGTTACCTTTACTCCCTGCTCTGTCAGGCTCCTGTAAATCTCTTCCTGTGGATATTTATGGATCCGGCAGCGCACAGTAACCGGCTTCTCCTTCAGAAACTCTGCCAGAATCATTTCTGTCTTTTCTTCACCGTAAGCTTCCAGCCAGCGATTGACCAGATTTTCAGGCATGGAGTACTTAACAGAAAGAAATCTCACCAGATCCTGCTCTCTGGATGGAAATTCCAGATTTTTATATTCCCTGGCTATGGTCCGCAAAACTCCGTTCACAAAAGGCTTCAGATTATAAAATCCCTTTCTCTGAGCCAGCTTCACCGCTTCATTGCACACTGCACTGTCCGGTACACTATCCATGAATTTAATCTGATATACCCCGCTGCGCAGGATTTCTCTGATTGCAGGTTTCATTTTATCCACAGTCACCTTAGAATAAGAATCAATGATATAGTCGATCAGAATTCTGTATTCCAGAGTTCCCTCACATACCCTGGTAATAAATGCCCGTTCCTGTCTGGGAAGGAACTGATACTTGGAAAGCGCATTCCGAATGGCAATATGGCTGTGCCTTCCCTCTTCTTCAATTTCAAGTAGTATTTCCAATATTAATTCTCTGGTATTAATTCCATTAGTCACGGTCTCTTCCTCCGGCCAGTATGATCAGTCTGAGAAGCTGCAGAACAGATGCTGCAAGGGCTGCCACATAAGTCAGAGCAGCTGCCACCAGAACCTTCTGTGCTCCCTTTACCTCCTCTTGGGCGATCAGTCGGTTGTCACCCAGCATTTTCAAAGCTCTGGCTGATGCATTAAACTCCACTGGCAAGGTCACCAGCTGAAAAAGGACAGCCAGAGAAAATAAAAGAATTCCCAAAGTCAGCAGCGGACGTATGGAGAAAACAAGCCCTGCCAGAAACAATGGCCAGGAGAGAGTAGAGCCAATATTGGCAGCCGGTACAATAGCAGTTCTGATATTCAAAGGTGCATAGTTTACCGCATCCTGGATTGCATGTCCACACTCATGGGCTGCTACTCCAATGGCTGCTACTGATGTTTTCCCATATACATCCTGGGAAAGAGCAACCTGTCTGGTTCTGGGATCATAGTGATCTGTCAGACTTCCTGCAACAGCCACCACGGAAACATCCGTGATTCCTGCCATGCGCAGAATCTGTTGTGCAGCCTCTGCCCCTGTAAGCCCGGAAGTACTGTGGACTTTGCTGTACTTTGCAAAAGTACCCTTTACTTTGGCTGATGCAGCCAGAGACAATACCATTCCTATAACCAGCAAAATATAAGTGGGATCAAAATAATATCCGTACATACAATCACTCCTTATGATCTGTAAATCTGCTTCCTGCTACTATATGATATCCCCGCAGAAAAGCTTCTGCATCCATCCGTTTTTTACCTTCCAGCTGTACCTCTGTAAGAATCAGTGTTCCACCCTTGCAGGCAACATGAATTCCTTCTTTATCTGTAAGAACAACAGTTCCGGGTGCCTCACCGGAGCATTTTTCATCTGCCCGGCTTTTCCATACCTTAAGAGTCTTTCCATTTACAAAGGTATAAGCACTTGGCCATGGGTTCAGCCCCCGTACCAGTCTTTCCAGTTCTACAGCAGACTTATGAAAGTCCATAAGCCCCATCTTTTTGTTGATCATTGCCGCATAAGGAGTCGGGCTCTCCTCCGGCTGCTTTTCCCATACTGCAGTTCCCTGTTCAATAGACGGCAGTGTTTTGATCAGAAGTTCTGCACCTGCCTGGGCAAGCTTTGCAAAAAGACTTCCGCCGGTTTCCTCCTTTTCCAGAGGGATCACAATCTTTGAGATCATATCTCCGGTATCCAGTCCCTCTCCCATCTGCATGATGGTAACACCGGATTCTTTTTCTCCATCGATCACAGCCTGCTGGATGGGGGCAGCTCCTCTGTATTTCGGTAAAAGTGATGCATGAATATTAATGCAGCCAAACTTCGGCAATTCCAGCACATCCCTGGGAATGATCTGTCCAAAGGCTGCCACAACAATCACATCCGGTGCAATTTCACGAAGTGTGTCCAGAAATTCCCTGTTATTTCTGACACGCTGGGGCTGATAAACAGGAATTTCATGCAAAAGAGCTTCTTCCTTTACAGGTGTAGGAAGTAAGGATTTCCCCCTTCCTTTTGGTTTATCCGGCTGAGTAACCACTGCTGCCACATCATATCCGGCTTCCACCAGTGCCTTTAAGGGCGGCACAGCAAAATCAGGTGTTCCCATAAAAACTATTTTCATATTCTAATCCTATCCTCTCAGTCTTCTTCATCGTAGCTGACCCGGTGAAGCTCTCCCTCCACCAGCTCTGTATACATATGTCCATCCAGATGATCCAGTTCATGGCAGAAAGCACGGGCCAGAAGTCCCTCTCCTTCATATACCACTTCTTCCATATCCTCATTCAAAGCTTTCACCTTTACATAGTCAGGGCGGGTTACCTGTCCTGACATCCCCGGAACACTAAGGCAGCCTTCATCTCCTGTCTGCTCTC
Source organism: Blautia difficilis (assembly GCF_014297245.1). NCBI lineage: Bacteria > Bacillati > Bacillota > Clostridia > Lachnospirales > Lachnospiraceae > Blautia > Blautia difficilis. The sequence continues at coordinate 29,831 of NZ_JACOQG010000013.1, forward strand.
CGGACTTCTCAATAATCTCCGGATTGATTAAAATGATCGGTCCGTCACCTACATCAATTACCACAACACGCTTCAGGATGCCCACCTGCGGTGCAGCCAGGCCAACTCCCATTGCCTCATACATGGTATCCAGCATATCTGTGATCAGGTCATGGATACGCGGTGTCATTTTATCTACCGGTCTGCTGATTTTTGTAAGTACAGGATCCCCCTCTACTCTGATTGTTCTAAGTGCCATTTTCTAATCTCCTTTTCTCAACTGAAATCAAACTGTATATATATTTTCCGGAAACCGGAATTTATTTCCATGTATTTTTCCATCTGATCCTTGATCCGGACCAGTGTTTTATATTCTTTATGCTTTAAATAAATAACCTGCCTGTAAATATCCTTCACCTTACCTATGGCTGCATAAGCAGGCCCTATTACATGCAGATCTTTTTCCCTGTAGATCCTGTGGATATACAGTTCCAGATAATGCATAGCCTGAGTCAGTACTTCCTCATTCTCCCCTGATCCAAGAATTGCCAGCATGTGAGATGCAGGCGGATAATCCAACAGCATACGGTAGCTCATCTCTTCCTCATAAAAGGTCTGATAGTCCTGGGCAGCCGATGCCTGAATACTGTAATGCTCCGGGTGATAGGTCTGAATCACTGCCTCACCTGCTTTCCTTCCTCTTCCGCAGCGTCCCACTGCCTGACACAGCAGCTGAAAAGTACGCTCTCCGCAGCGGTAATCCTCTGCATTGAGGGAAAGGTCTGCAGCAATCACTCCTACCAGCGTTACATCCGGAAAATCATGCCCTTTCACGATCATCTGGGTTCCCACCAGCACATCTGCTTCATGAGCAGCAAAGGCTGCCAGAATCTGTTCATAGCTTCCTTTATTTCTGGTAGTATCAAAATCCATACGCAAGGTTCTGACTCCAGGAAAGGTATCCCTTACAACCTTCTCAATCTGCTGGGTGCCGGCCTTAAAGCCACCAATATAAGGAGAGCCACACTGAGGACATACCTGCGGCTTTCTGGTCTCATATCCACAGTAATGACACAGCAATCTGCCATTATTATGCTCTGACAGCGATACATCACAGTGTGGACATTTCACCACAAATCCACAGGAACGGCAGGATACGAAGCCTGCATAGCCTCTGCGGTTCAAAAACAGCATGATCTGTTCTTTTCTCTCCAACCGTTCTTTCATTTTCTCCTGCAGGGATCTGCTCAGAACCGAGCGGTTCCCCCCTCTCAGCTCTTCCCTGAGATCAACAACTGATACCTGCGGCATTGGTCTGTCCCCATATCTGGCAGTCAGTTTCACCAGACCATATTCACCGCTCCGTGCTCTGCTGTATGCTTCCAGAGAAGGAGTGGCTGATCCCAGAACAACTCTGGCATGTTCAATCCCTGCTCTGGCAATGGCGGTCTCCCTGGCGTGGTATCTGGGAGAACTTTCACTTTTATAGCTTGGCTCATGTTCCTCATCTATTATGATCAGCCCCAGATCCGGAAAGGGGGTAAACAATGCAGAACGGGGACCCACCATTACCTGGACTCCCCCTCCCCTTGCACGTTTAAACTGATCATAGCGTTCTCCCTGGGACTGTCTGGAATTAATGACAGAAACCTTCTCTCCAAACCTGGCATAGAACCGCCTCACAGTCTGATAAGTCAATGCAATCTCAGGAATCAGCACAACAGCCTGCTGGCCCTTTGCAAGTATTTCCTCGATCAGCCGCATATATACCTGGGTCTTACCGCTTCCGGTCACTCCCTGAAGCAGTACCGGCCGTGGCTCAGGCTTTTCCCATTCCTGCAGTATTTTCTCTGCCGCCTGCTCCTGCTCCCGGTTCAGAGTCAGAGCCGGTTCTCTGGGAATGTCCTTTCCATCTATAGAATTACGAAAAATTTCATCATACTCTATACGCAGGATTCCCTGCTCTTTCATTTTTCCCACAACAGCAGAAGTGGCTCCAAGCTCTTTTGCTGCCAGAGTATACTCCAACCGTTTTTTGTCCAGAAGTTCTCTCAGGAGCCTTGTTCGCGCTTTAAACCTGGTTTTTTCCAGTCCTTCCAGAATTTTTCTTCCCTCTTCCTCTGAAACGTTCAGACAGAGATATCTCTTCTCCTTTGCCCGTATCTTCTCTTGTATGGGAAGAACCGTCTTCAATGCCTGGATCATGGTAGAGCCATAATTTTCCCTCATCCAGGCTGCCAGAATGATCAGCCTGGATTCTGTTGTCTCCTGTCCGCTGCTGCACTGAAAAATCGCCTTTATCCTGTCAGGATCTACCTTTGGCTTATCCGTCAGACCTATCACATATCCCTTACGGATTTTATTTCCGTTTCCAAAAGGGATGGATACCACCATCCCCACCTTTATTTCCTGCTCCAGTTCTTCCGGCACCCTGTATTGAAAGGTTTTATCCAGCTTTTCACTGGAAATATCTATTATTATATCAGCATAAATCATAATTAATCATTATTTGCCTGCAAGGATGTCAGCAATCAGTACTCTCTCATCCATTGGATATTTCTTGCCTTTGATCTCCTGATAATCCTCATGTCCCTTACCGGCCAGAACAATAATATCTCCCGGTTCTCCGTGGTGGATCGCATAGGCGATAGCTTCCTTACGGTCTATGATCTCCACATATTTACCGCTGGTCCTGGACATTCCTGTTTTTATATCATCAATAATAGCCTGGGGCTCCTCATCCCTTGGGTTATCTGAGGTAATGATCGTCAGATCTGCCAGCTTTCCTGCCACCTCTCCCATTTCATAGCGGCGAAGTCTGGAGCGGTTTCCTCCACATCCGAACAGACATACCAGTCTGTGTGGATGATATTCCCGTAATGTGGTCAGAAGGCTTTCCAGTGCCATTGCATTATGTGCGTAATCGATCATCAGTGTAAAGTCCTCAGACACCTTCACCATTTCAATACGTCCCTTTACTCTTGCCACTTTCAGAGCTTTCAGGATATTCTCCTCTGATACTTTGAAATGGCGGCAGATGGCAATGGCAGTTAAAGAATTATAGATGCTGAATTTACCCGGAATATCGATTTCTACCGGAAAGTCAAGCAGTCCTCTCAAATGATAGGAAATTCCCAGATATCCCTTACCTCCCACTAGCTTTGCATCCTCAGCCCGAAGATCTGCCTCCGATGAAAATCCATAAGTCTCCAGCTCACAGGTATGTCCCTGTATGATTTTCTCAAAATGCTCATCATCCCTGTTTACAATCCCTGTTCTGCACTGTTTCAGCAGCAGCGATTTACATCTGAGATAATCATCGAAATCCTTATGCTCATTTGGCCCGATATGATCCGGCTCAATATTGGTAAAAATACCAAAATCAAAGACAAAGCCCTGTGTTCTGTGAAGCATAAGTCCCTGGGAAGAAACCTCCATTACCACACAGTCACAGCCTGCTTCAACCATATCATGGAAATATTTCTGAACCATATAAGATTCCGGTGTGGTATTGCTTGCAGGAATCACCTTATCACCGATGATGGCCTCAATAGTTCCGATGAGCCCCACCTTATATCCGGCATTTTCAAGAATGGATTTTACCATATAGGTAGTTGTGGTTTTTCCCTTTGTTCCTGTAATACCGATCGTTTTCAATTTTTCTGCCGGATATCCGAAATATGCGGCAGAAATAAATGCCATGGCATAGCGGCTGTCCTCCACAAGGATAACAGTCACATCTGCAGGAGCCTCAACTTTCTCCTCCACTACCAGAACTTTCGCACCTTTTGCGATCACATCCGGCACAAATTTATGTCCGTCCACAACCGCCCCGCGGATGCAGATAAAAAGAGAACCCTCTTCTACCTTTCGGGAATCATATACAACGTTTTTAACTTCCTGGTCTGTGCTTCCCTGAATACAGGTATACTCCAGACGCTCTAATAAGGATATTAACTTCATTGATGTCCTCCATATTTTTATATACTCTATATTAGAATAGCACACCTCCATTCCCGTTTCAACGTTGTTTTTTGGCAGCTGCCGCTCCTACAATAACTGCGCACACACATAATGCAAGAAAAAATGTTCCTTTTGTATCATCTCCTGTGCTGGGCTTGGAGGCTGTCTCATAGGCGCTCCCTGATTTCGAACCTGCCCCATAGGACTGATAAGAGGAATAGGTCTGTGTGATCTGTGGTGTTACCGTCACCTCCGCAGACTTCACAGTCACCTCTGACCGAGATTTCATATTCGTTGTCCCGGTCTCATCAGAAATAACAGTTACCTCATTTACCAGCTCCTGACTCTCAAAATATTGAGGAATCGTTACAACCGCATAAAGCCCCAAAGCCTCTCCCGGTGCAATGCTTGGAATCAGCGCCTGCGTTCTTGTACTATTTAAGGTTACTCCTTCCTTTGGCATAAACTGAGCCTGAATATTTGCATTTAGAAATCTCTCTGTGCTCAGAACAGAATGAAGTGTTTTTTCTCCTGTATTACGGATACATATCTGATAGGTAATCGTATCGCCCGGAAAAGCTTCCGTTCTGTCCGCTGTTTTTTCCACTTCAAAAGAGGCCTTCAGTCCTTCTACTTTAATCTGGCATGCAGCCTGACAGCCAATCATTTCTTCTCTGCCAGGATGTTTTGTCTTTACAGTTACTGTGTGAAACAGATCTCCCTCCTTATTCTCATCCGGCAGAAGCGTCATCCGAAATCTCCTGCTCTCTCCTGGGTTTAATGCAGCCAAAACTGCTTCTTTGCCATCTACGTAAAAATCCGGTTCAGACTCCCACACTGCCCGGATATCCTCCATAGAAAAACTGCTTGAAAACCGAAGATCTGTCAAAGAAAGCTGGCCTGTATTGGTCACATCCAGAATATAATTTACCGGCTGTCCGGCTTTTGTTTTCTCCACATCTGCCCTAAGAACTGCCTCGATTCCTGTTTTTGCCGCATTTACCAACAATTCAGGGGAAGGATTGGAAACCAGAGTCTGAAGTTCTTCTCCTCTTTTTTCCTGTAAAAATGTACCCAATCCCGGCTGATCCTTTTGTAAAGGTTCATCCTGTACCACCGGATAATTTCTTTTCTCCCAGGAAAGCTGATATTCCGGACGCAGTGTCACCGGAACAGTCAGTGCATAATAATCCTCTGTGATCTTTTCTATCTGCAGATGATCTGTAAGACAAAAGATCTCCGTGTCTTCTCCCTTCTGGTTTTTTATGGAAACAGTTTCTGCTGTAATTTCTTCCGGAAGAAAAGCTGTATCCGGAAGAAAATATTCAGATATGTATGTGGTCAGAATATATTCCTTCTTTTCTTCCGGCATGGCAGGATTTTCAGTTTCGCTCACAAGATTTTCAACTTTTCCAGAAACCTCTTCTGTCTCTGTGTCTTCACCAGTCTCCACATTTTCTCTGACTTCTGTCTCCTCTACAGTTTCTGCTTTCTCCGCTGCTCCACCTTCCTCAGAATTTTCTTCCATATTCTCCCCCTCATCTGCTGTAAAGCTTTCTGTCTCCATTCCTGCCTGGGGTTTCTCCTGTTCCGCTTCACTGGTATCCTTCAAAGTATTCAGCCCGCTAAGCCGCAGGGTCAGATCTGCTTTATAATTTTCCTCATCCGTCCATTTTGCGCTTTGTTCTATATTCAGAACCGGCGCTACCAGTTCTGCCCCTGATACCTGCATTCCCTGAAGCGGTACACAGATGCCTGAAAGAATAGCTGCCATGGCAAGTACTGCTGCTTTCGTCTGATTCCATATTCTGTTTTTCATATTATCGTCTCCTAATAATTTCATGAAAATTTCGCCATCTGCGACCTTTTGCTGTTGTTTCTCATGCCGCATTTCCACTGACGGCCTTTTCCCGTCCAGTCTGCAGCTTTGCCTCTTATCCAGGAGTACGTAACAGTCATACAGACATAAGCATTCCCCCTCTTTGCCAGACGGCTCATCACTCTCCGTCTTCCATTTAATGATGTTCTGTGAAATAATGCACCGAAACAGTGCCTGAAAATCATCTCTGCAGAATGCAGAAACAGATGAGGGTTACCTCAGACCCGGTAACTCTGTCTTTACTTTAGCATGTCCCTTTTCGGAAAGCAAGCAATTGGAGTAAATATATATTTACTTTAATTTTTGTTTATAATTCTTTTATATTTTTTCCGTTTCTTTCAGATTATTGACATACTTTGCACATATTTTCCCCCTATAATAGGTTTTGGATAGATGAAAACCACTCTCTATCTCCCCCCTCAAAAATGGACAGTTCCTGCAGCAATGCGGGAGCTGTTTATTTTATTATTGTTTTTATTCGTTTTTAATTGCTGTTCGGAGAAGAATCTATTGCATTTCCCCGGACAGTCTTTTATAATGTAGTGTATCATTATGATTATCTCGGGAGGCTTGAATCACAGCCACCTGTGTACAACAAAAATAAAGAAACGAGGTATTTCCCATGAGCGAAAAAATTACAGTAGTTGCATTGGGCCACAGAGCATTAGGTACAACTCTGCCAGAGCAGAAAATTGCCACAAAAAAAGCTGCCAAAGCTATTGCAGACCTTGTAGAAGCAGGAAACCGTGTAGTAATTTCACACAGTAACGGACCACAGGTCGGAATGATTCATACTGCTATGAACGAATTTGGTAAGGCACATCCGGATTATACATTTGCACCTATGTCCGTATGTTCTGCCATGAGCCAGGGCTACATCGGTTATGACCTTCAGACTGCCATCCGTGCAGAGCTGCTTTCCAGAGGTATTTACAAACCGGTTGCCACTGTATTGACTCAGGTTGTGATCGATCCTTATGATGACGCTTTCGCAGAACCAGAGAAGATCATCGGCCGTGTCCTGACCAAGGAAGAAGCAGAAGCAGAGGAACATAAGGGTAATTTTGTTACAGAGCTTGCAGACGGTACCTACAAAAGAATCCTTGCTGCACCAAAGCCGCAGAAAATTGTAGAGCTTGAAACGATCCGCACACTTGTAGATGCGGGCGAGATCGTCATTGCAGCCGGAGGCGGCGGTATCCCTGTTATGGAGCAGGGAGTTGCCTTAAACGGTGCCAGTGCTATTATCGAAAAAGACCTGACAAGCGGACTTCTGGCTCAGGAGTTAAATGCAGATACTCTTCTGATCCTGACCAGTGTAGAGAAGGTAAGCCTGAATCTTGACATGGATAATGAAGAATTCCTGGGTGAAATCTCTGTAGCAGATGCTAAAAAATATATGGATGAGAACCAGTTTGCACCGGGATCTATGTTGCCGAAATTTGAAGCGGGAGTCAGCTTTGTTGAAAAAGGAGACGGACGCCGGACTATTATTACGGATATTGCCCATGCGAAGGATGGGGTTTATGAGAAGACGGGGACTATAATTAAATGATGTTTTGCAAAGGGGACGCATAGCGGCGTCCCCTCTGCACACCCCTCGCGCTAGAGCGTGTTTGAAAAAGGCTTTCTGCAAGATGTGCGTCACAATTTGTGGTATATTTTGTCCGGATGAAGGCGCCGTAGCGGGCTACGGCAACTGAATTCGGGCAAAATATACCGCAAAGTGGGGCGTGCAGATTGCGGGAATGATTTTTCAAACACGCTCTAGTGTCTGACGGGAGGGGTGTTGTTGTTTTTAGGTATGGAAGGAGCTCCGGGTTGAGATATGAGGGAGCTTTTGTTAACTTTACTTTGTTGGTGAGACGGACGGGGAGGCGGCGGGGCCTGCCCCTGATATTAGATTAGCCGAATCAAGCGAATATCCGCTTGACTGTTGGGATGGTAATACCAACGTTAATTGAGATGTATTATAAAAAGAAGGTGTCTGAAAATAGGCAGTCTTACAAAAGAAGGATGTAATTCGTTTTGAATTACATCCTTATTTTTTGGATTACATGGATTTTCGTTCGGCGATTTCGGCCATTTTGGCTTCGTTGAGGCGGGTGTCACCGTGGACGCGGCTGTAGGAGAGATAGCCGTTCATGCGGTCGATTTTGGTCAGGTTTTTGGAACCGCATACAGGGCAGACATCCATTTCAAGTTCTTCATGTCCGCAGTCATCGCAATAGGCCAGGGAGAGATTGACTCCTTCGTAATAACCCAGAGCCATGGCACGGCGGATGAGAGTCCGGACAGCTTCTTTATTGTAATCAATGGGATAACGGACGTACTGGATCTTACCTCCGTTGCACAGTTCCCAGAAGCGGCCTTCCAGATCCTGTTTTTCGATTGGGGTGACTTCTTCGGTTACATGACAGTGGAAGCTGTTGCTGACATAAGGACGATCAGAAACGCCTTCGATAATTCCATACATTTTACGGAACTGTTCTACCTGAAGTCCGCAGAGGCTCTCTGCGGGAGTTCCATAGATTGCATAGAGATATCCATCCTCTTCCTTAAATTTATTTACTTTTTCATTGATATATTTCAGAACTTCCAATGCAAACTGACCATCCTCTGCAATGGATTTTCCATTATAAAGTTCCTGCAGTTCATTAAGAGCAGTAATTCCAAAGGATGCAGTCATGGGTTTGAGGATTTTGCCGATCTTTTCATTTGGTTTCAGACGACCGCCGTAGAAACCGCCCTCACAGTAAGCAAGAGGATTGGTAGAGGCACGCATCTGTCCCAGATATTCGTAGGTACGGATATGAAGGCTCCGGATCATTTCCAGATAGAAATCCAGCACTTCATAGAAATCTCTGCTCTCTGCTCTGGCTTTAGCCAGGATCATAGGCAGATGAAGGCTTACTGCTCCAACATTAAATCTTCCCACAAATACTGGCACATCCTTATCATCAGCAGGATACATACCGCCTCTTTCGTACCATGGGCTCAGGAAAGCACGACAACCCATAGGGCTGATCACCTTTCCGTACCGTTTGTACATACTTGCAATATATCCCTTTCCTGACATGGAAAGCCAATCCGGATACATTGTTTTTGAAGAGCAGTCTACTCCCGCCTCAAAAACATCCTCGCAGCTTTTTCCTTTTCCATGGATCTTTTCATCATAAAGAAATACGATTTTAGGGAAAAGTACAGGCTTCTTGTGTCCTTCCTTCCCCTGTCCGCCTTTGTGTACTGCCAAAAGTGACATACTGCACATTTTCTCAAACTGTCCGGTTCCCAGTCCCAGTGTGACAGTGACAAAGGGATAATCTCCTCTGGAGGACCCTACTGTATTCAGCTTATACTCAATTCCCTGCCATCCCTGGTCATAATCTCTACGGACTTTATCCAGTGCGCGCTCAATAGCCTTTTCTTCTCTTCCTACCCAGCTTGGATCAGAATATTGCATAAACTCCTCAATATATCTGTCATAGCTTTTCTTTGCATAAGGTGCCAGGATCTTATCCACTTCCGGGACTGTAAATCCGCCATACTGCTGTGCGGCTGTACTCAGAATAATATCCCCCATAACATCAAATGCTGTATCCAGAGTTTTGGGTTCATTGTACCATACATTTCCCATCTCAAAGCCGTCCTTCAGCACAGCTGCAACATCAAAAAGACAACAATTCATAGTATCCAGACGGGCAGACTGATCATGAATATAGATATAACCATCCTTACATGCCTGAAGCTCATTACGGTTCATAAAAAATTTACGGTAAAGCTCTTTGTTCAGTTCATTAAAGATCAGGCTTCGCTTGGTAGCAACCAGAGCACTGTCTGTGTTGGCATTGCTCTTATCACCAATATAACGAATTGCCTGACTCTTGGTATATACGTCATCCATCATGTGGATGAAATCCAGTTTATAATTTCTGTAATCCCGGTAACTTTTAGCTACAGCTGGATTTACTCTCTCCAGGGCGCCCTCTACAATGTTGTGCATCTCCTGGATCTGGATCTCATTTTTTCCCAGGGAAGCTGCATGCTCCTCAGCAAACTTGCAGATAAAATCCTGCTCTTCCTCAGAAAAAGTATATAAAATCCTGGCTGCTGATTTATTCACAGCTGCTACGATCTTTTTGGAATTAAATTCTTCCTTTGTTCCGTCTTTCTTTATTACATAAATCATACTTTTTCACTCCAATATACAAGATATAGTATAAAATATTGATTCGCCCCATATTTACGTCTATATGTGGTGTGCTTTACAAGTATAGCACATCGTCTGTAAAAAAGAAAGGGGGAAAATTTTATTCGTCATATTGCTGAATTTCATATAACCTGAAATAATTATACTGTCCATCCAGAGAAGTAACTGTGAGATGATCGCCCTTGTGTAACTCCAGCTTCAGCTGCTGTCCCTCCTGATCAAAATCCCAGACTCCTCCAGTACCGTCTGCCGGAACGAACTCCAGCTCTATTCCCTCCCAGACAGCCTCCACAACATATTCTCCTGGTCCCATGAAGTCTTCTGTGTTGCTTTCCACAACCTCATAATATTTATCTTCTGTATTCAGCATATAGTAATCATACTCATCCAGCTCAGAAGAAGACATCACCTTCTGGTCAGGCACTTCTTTTTTCTCTTTGTCATCTTTGTCAATGAGTTTTGTCTTATATATAAATTCTTCAATTTGATGAGGCTTCCATGTTTCCAACACATCAGGAACATATTCTATAAGAACTGCAAGAAGGGCAATCACCATCCAGAATATGACCATCTTTTTTCCTTTTTTCTCAGTTCCACTCTGTTTTCCGGAGGTGTATGTTTTTGAAGCAGTTCTCCCAGCATTGCTTACTGTCTTGCTTGTAGTATTTTTATTATTTACAGTCTTTCTGGCTGTGCTTTTATTCTTTGTTCCCTTGTTCTCGGCAGTCTTTTTCTTTGTATAATCCGCGCCGCCCTTCCGGTCAGGGAGAGGAATCTCGCTCTGATCCATTTCTCTTCTCACTTTTGCCGAAGAATGGCGGTAATGCTCAGAACGATCCTCATTAAGATGATACATAACCGCATCGTTTCTATAAGGCATTCCACAGTATTTACAGCGTCCGTTTACGATTGGTCCATCACATACCTGGCATCTTTTTCCCATATTCTATCCCCCACTTCACAAATCATTGTATAATGTTCCAAATCAAGCGGATATTCGCAACCCCCGCAGGGGACTTACTTGATTCGGTTAATCTCTGTAGTTTCATAAATAATTGTAACATTTTACGCTAATCTTGCAAGATGAAAATTGCCAATCGCACTTTTTCCTGTTATAATAGCGTGGTGTAAAATAAATGGATATTCAATCAGAATATGACAACCAAACTATAGGAGGACTACAATAATGGAACAGATTAAAATTCCTGATGGTTATCATTCAGCCTTAAACCTCCATGATACCCAGATTGCAATTAAGACTGTGAAGGATTTCTTTCAGCAGACTCTGGCTCAGAAGCTGAATCTGCTTCGTGTTTCAGCTCCGGTTTTCGTCAATCCTTCATCTGGTCTGAACGACAACTTAAATGGCGTAGAGCGCCCTGTAAGTTTTGATATTAAAGGACAGCCGGAAAATGCCGAGATCGTACATTCCCTAGCCAAATGGAAAAGATATGCCTTGAAAAAATACGGCTTTGCCCAGGGCGAGGGTCTCTATACCGACATGATCGCGATCCGTCGAGATGAAGACCTGGACAATATTCATTCTGTATATGTAGACCAGTGGGACTGGGAAAAAATCATCGGCAAAGACCAGCGCAACATGGATACCCTTGTTTCCACTGTCCGCACGATTTATAGTGTTCTCAGAAAAACTGAGAAATATATGGCAGTACAGTATGATTACATCGAAGAAATCCTGCCAAGAGAAATTGCCTTTGTCAGCACTCAGGAATTGGTGGATATGTATCCTGAACTGACTCCCAAGGAACGTGAATATCAGATTGTCAAAGAAAAGGGGGCTGTATTCCTTATGCAGGTAGGCAAAACCCTGACTAACGGTGAACGCCATGACGGACGTGCCCCGGACTATGATGACTGGGAATTAAACGGTGATATCCTTGTATATTATCCGGTTCTTGATATTGCTCTGGAGCTTTCCTCCATGGGTATCCGAGTAGACGAAGACTCTCTGGACAAACAGCTTACCATTGCAGGCTGTGATGACAGAAGAGAGCTTCCTTTCCAGAAAGCGATCCTGAACAAAGAGCTTCCATATACCATCGGCGGTGGTATCGGACAGTCCCGTATCTGTATGTTCTTCCTTCGCAAGGCACATATCGGCGAAGTACACGCTTCCCTGTGGTCCCAGGATATAATGAATGAGGCAATGGAAAAAGGTGTTCAGCTTCTGTAATTTTGACCAAAAATCATCGGTGTGTTCACAGATTTTTCGAAAAATTTTAATGTAATGGGGTAAATACAAAAGTGAATATTTTATTTTTTTTAACACCAAAAAGCGATGTAGCATACATATTTGAAAATGAAACCCTGAGACAGACACTGGAGAAAATGGAACACCGGAAGTTTTCCTGCATTCCTCTCCTCAGTCTGGACGGCAAATACAGAGGAACCATTTCCGAAGGGGATCTTCTCTGGGGAATGAAGACCCTAAATGTTCCCGATATCAAAGCAGCTGAGGGAATTTCTATTATGGCAATCCCACGGAGAGCCACTTACAAGGCGGTACACGCAGATTCCAATATGGAGGACCTGTTAGACAAAGCCATCAATCAGAATTATGTTCCGGTGACAGATGACCAGGGCTATTTTATCGGAATCATCACCCGAAAAGAAATTATCAAATATTGCTACAAAGAACTAAAAAAGTATGAGTCATCCAATAAACCGGAAACAGAATAATTCCAGACTCAAAAAAAGATTGCGGATCCATCAACCCGCAATCTTTTTTATTTCTATTATAAAATTATAAAACTTTGGATAAAAACTCTTTCAGTCTTGGATTCTTCGGATTTGCAAAAAACTGCTCCGGAGTATTCTCCTCCTGTATCTTGCCATCATCAATAAAAAGAACTCTGGTTGCCACTTCTCTTGCAAATCCCATCTCATGAGTAACTACAGCCATAGTCATACCTGACTGTGCAAGTTCCTTCATCAGTTCCAGAACCTCACCTACCATCTCAGGGTCAAGTGCAGAAGTGGGCTCATCAAAAAGCATCACATCAGGATTCATAGCCAGGGCACGGGCAATAGCAATACGCTGTTTCTGTCCACCGGAAAGCCTGTCCGGATATGCATCTGCCTTATCCGGCAGCCCTACACGCTCCAGAAGCTCATCTGCTCTCTTTGAAGCTTCCTCTTTTGTCATCAGCTTCAGTTCCACAGGTGCCAGCATAATATTCTCTTTTACAGTCTTATGCGGAAAAAGATTAAACTGCTGGAACACCATTCCGATCTTCTGGCGATGTCTGTTAATATCAACCTTCGGATCTGTGATATCTGTTCCCTCAAAGAGGATCTGTCCTCCTGTCGGAACCTCAAGAAGATTTAAAGATCTGAGGAAAGTAGATTTACCGGAACCGGAAGGACCGATGATGGCCACTACTTCTCCCTGACAGATATCAGTTGTAATCCCGTCAAGAACCTGATTTCCGCCAAAGTTCTTTTTCAGATCCTTTACCTGGATCAATACATTCTTATCGCTCACTGGTTCTTAATCTCCTTTCCAGTTTATTCATTCCCCATGTAAGGATTCCAATGATCACAAGATAGATCACTGCTGCTGCCATCAGTGGCCAGAACGCATTATAGGTACGGCTCTGGATCAGCATTGCGCCCTTTGTAAGATCCATCATACCAATATAACCAATGATGGATGTCTCTTTAATCAGTACGATAAATTCATTTACCAGTGCAGGAAGTACATTCTTAAATGCCTGAGGGATGATGATCAGACGCATGGTCTGAGCAAAATTCAGTCCCAGGCTTCGTCCTGCTTCTGTCTGTCCCTGATCAATAGACATAATACCGGAACGAACGATCTCGGCTACATATGCACCGGAGTTAATACCGAAAGCAAGTCCGCCTACGATGATCTTGTTAATACTTACAGCACCGAAAATTACAAAATTCATGATCAGCAGCTGGATCATGGTCGGTGTTCCACGGATTACAGTCAGATACACTCTGCAGATTGCATTAAGGACCTTAAAAGAACCTGACTTATCATGTGCTGAACGGATAATGGCTACTAAAAAACCAATGATCAGACCAATGATCAACGCACATACTGTGATGATAAGAGTTGTTTTCAAACCATCCAAAAGCCAGAGATAACGGTCATCTTTAATAAAGTTCAGATAAAAATCTTCTTTTATACTTGCTAATATCATAGGATTATTCATAACAACCTCTGTCCCCGAAAAGAGAGCTGTTGGCAGATTGTCAACAGCTCTGTTGTATCGTTTCTATTATTTTTTTACAATGATAACCTGGCTTGCATCTGCATAGGTATCTGTAAAATCAACACTGGATTTACGGTCTTCTGTTACAGTCATACCTGCTGCACCGAAGTCTGCCTTACCGGACTGTACTGCTGGAAGAATGGCATCGAATTCCATATCTTCAATCTTCAGTTCATATCCAAGTTTATCACAGATGGCCTGTGCAATGTCTGCATCAATACCAACAATATCATCACCTTCGTGATATTCATATGGCTCAAACTCAGCATTGGTTGCCATTACCAGTGTTCCGTTGGAACGGTCAACATCTTCCGGAGATTCATATGGTGTCTTACCTGCATCTTCACCGATGTAGTTGCTCATAATACTGTCAATGGTTCCGTCTTTTTTCAGTTCTTCCAGAGCTCCGTTGATCTTTTCAAGAAGTTCATCATTGCCCTTCTTTAAGCAGATGGCATATTCTTCTTCTTCAAAAGGCTCCTCCAGGATCTTAATGTCATCATTGTTCTCCACGAATTTCTGAGCCGGCTGTGAATCAATGATCACACAGTCGATCTGACCTGCTTTTAATGCCTGAACCGCTTCGCTGCCTTTGCTGTAACGTTCAACTGTAGAACCATCCTTCTCATAATCAGATGCATCAAGGTCACCTGTTGTACCAAGCTGAACACCAATGGTTGCTCCTGCAAGGTCATCCTTTGATTTTATTTCTTTGGCTGCATATACATTGCCAGCCATGGAAACTACCATAATCGCACTCAGTGCAAGGGCTGCAAATCTCTTCTGATCTTTCATCTTTTTTCCTCCTCGCATCCGAAAGTATACCTATTGCTGCTGTTTTTTATATTTTTCACACAGCAGCGTATAATTATGCATTTCGGCTGTATATTTTTATTTTTAATTTTAACATACTTTCTATAAAATGCAAGATAAAACTTAAGTGATATTTTCATTTCAGCATATTTATGCTATCATGCCCTATATACACCATAAATATTTATATATAATACCAACAGCCGGAGCAAGTCCCCACCCACTGCTTATTACTTTTCGCACCCCCCGCAGGGGACTTACTTAATTCGGGTAAATTCTGCATAACAAATATTTTTTTCATATGAGATATAATAGACCCGGAAATTTATATTTTTCACTTTTTCATAACATTTTTACTTTATAGTTACAGGTATTGAAAACTATTTAAATACAAGGAGGATTTGCTGATGAAATTCACAAAAATGCAGGGCATTGGAAATGATTATGTATATGTAAACTGTTTTGAGGAAACCGTGAAGGATCCGGCGGCTGTTGCCAGATATGTCAGTGACCGTCACTTTGGTATCGGATCTGACGGACTGATCCTGATCAAGCCTTCAGATATAGCAGACTGCGAAATGGATATGTATAATCTGGACGGATCCCAGGGTGCCATGTGCGGCAACGGTATCCGTTGTGTTGCCAAATATGTATATGACTATGGTATTGTAAAAAAAGAAAATATTTCCGTATCCACCAAAAGCGGGATCAAGTATCTGGATCTCACTGTCAGGAACGGTAAGGTTGCTCTGGTCAGAGTAAACATGGGGTCTCCGGTTCTGACTGCCAGCCAGATCCCGGTGGTATCTTCCACAGAGGAGATGATCAATGTACCTTTGAAGGTAAACGGGGAAACCTACTATATTACTGCTGTCTCCATGGGAAATCCCCACGCCATTGTATATATGACAGATGTGGATCATCTGGATATTGGAGAAATCGGTCCCTATTTTGAAAATCACATGGCATTTCCAGACAGAGTCAATACAGAATTTGTAGAAGTGCTGGACGATCATACCTTAAAAATGCGTGTCTGGGAACGTGGCTCCGGCGAAACTCTTGCCTGCGGTACAGGTGCCTGCGCAGTGGCAGTTGCCTCTATTCTCAACGGCCATGTTGACGGAGAAAAGCCTGTCACAGTGAAACTTCTGGGCGGTGATCTGGAAATTTTCTGGGACAGACAGGAGAACCTGGTCTACATGACCGGCCCTGCTGCCACTGTTTTTGACGGAGAAATTGACCTCAGCTTTCTGGAATAAATGCTGAGATCATAATTCAGACACACTCTGTTACATTGCAAATTCCAGTATTCTCTCCACAATAAAGACTGCCGCACATGCAAATAACGCAACGGTCAGGAGACTCTTCTCCTTATATGCGGCAATCAATGCCACAACAAATCCAACTGCCGCCGATATCATACTGTCGGTGGCAAAAAGGATAGCCGGAAAGGTCATGGCTGCCAGACATGCATATGGCACATAATACAAAAATGATTTAATAAACGGACTGGTGATTTCTTTTCTGGAAAGAGCCAGGGGAAGCATACGGATCAGATAAGTCACACCAGCCATTACCAATATATAGATGTAAATATTATGCATGATTTATCTCCTTTTCCATAATCTCTTCCTCTCCGGCTTCCATGCTTTGTTTTTCTTCCTGAACAGGACAGAAATAAGCAGCTGCACCTGCCACGATCAGAGTGGTAATAATGATCACAAATCCGGAGGATACATTTTTTAACAGCGGAATGACCTTAAACCACAGGCTGATCGCCATTGCTGCTGCCACCACAGCCAGCACTGCCCGGTTTTTCTTTGCCGGAGGAATAATAATAGCCAGAAACATTCCGTAAATTGCCACACTCAGGGCACTCATCATAAAATCAGGCAGCAAATTTCCGGAAATAGCACCTGCCAGAGTTCCAAGCACCCAGCCCGGGATAGCCACACACATGGCTCCATAATTATAAAAGGCACTTACTTTTCCCGGCTGGCTGGCACTGATACCGAAAATCTCATCTGTCACACCAAAAGCCGCAACATATCTGTGGCCCCTGGCCTCATCTCTTCTGAATTTCTGAGCCAGTGAAAATGACATCAGGCAATACCGCAGATTAATCACCAGCTGCGTCAGTGCCATTTCCCAGTAAGAACCATTCATCACCATAATTTCCAGACCTGCAAACTGTCCGGCGGAAGTCACGTTAGTCAAAGAAATCAGTACTGCCTGCCAGATACTCAGTCCATCTGCCACTGCCATCATACCAAACGTAAAAGACACGGCAAAATATCCCAGCGCTATGGGAATACCGTCTCTCAGACCTTTTCTGAAGCTTTCTCCCTTCATATTTCCAACCTCTTCCAAAGCTTCATTCGAATCAAGCATTTTTCATTTTACACTCCTTACATATCGCATTTACTATAGGATGGAATTTCATACTGCCGGCAGATTTTCCAAATACTCCGCCTGTAACCTGGTCAAAAAACAATTCCCAGAAGCTCTATCACAACTCCCCAGAAAACCCCAAGTACATACAGGGCTCCTACAATTTTCAGATTCTCTTTTCTGTTCTTATTTAACCGGAAAAGAATCAAAAGACCTACTCCTGCATTTACCAACAGGCCGGCCATCATAGCTCCCGCACCAATAATCTGGTCCAAATACAGCTGGGTGATCACCACAGAAGATGCACAGTTGGGAATCAGTCCCACCAGTGCCGCAATCACTTCGCCCATAACCGGAATCTCGGTAAACAGCTCTGCCAAAGTATTTTCTCCTACCAGACCAATGATAATATTTAATACCAGAGAAATCAAGAATATATAAATAAAAATCTTAAGAGTATGGACAACTGCTGATTTTACAATTCCATGCTCACAATGACAGTGTTCCTCCTCACAAAGTACATGGACATCCATATCCTTTTCTCTTTTTTTCATTACATGCACATATACATATTCAATCATAAGGCCTGAAAAAATGGCTATTCCCGCCTTACATGCCAGGATACGCAGCATGACAGATACAGGAACTGCATTAGAGATCATAATCGGCAGCATTTCGTCAGAAGTAGACATATAAACAGCCAGCAAGGTACCCACTGTAATCACTTTGCCTGCATAAAGGCTGGAGGCTGCTGCCGAAAATCCACACTGAGGGATCACGCCCAAAAGCCCGCCCCATACAGGACCAAATTTCCCGGCTGTGCGGATGCGGTTCCTTGCAAGGCTCCCCGTCTTATGTTCTAAAGCTTCCATAAAAAGATAGGTCAGAAAAAGAAATGGGATCAATTTCAAACTGTCTATTACGGAATCCATGATAATATCAATCATACTGTTTTTCCTTTCTGATAATTCTGTATCACCCGGCCGGTCAGGCCATATTTTTATATTTGCAATTAAATTGCATTTTATGATTATATCAGTTTCTTCGTATTTGTCAACCTCAGCTTCAGTAAAAGAGCTGCCTCTGAAACTGTATCTTAGTTTCAAAAGCAGCTCTCTGATTTATTTTATGGTTTTATTTTATAGCTTTAAATGCCTCATCCAGATCCTGGATAATATCATCTACATTCTCTGTACCAATGGAAAGACGAATGGTGTTCGGTTTAATTCCCTGATCCAGAAGTTCCTCCTCTGTGCACTGGCTGTGTGTGGTAGTTGCAGGATGGATGACCAGAGATTTTACATCTGCCACATTTGCAAGAAGTGAAAACAGCTCCAGGTTGTCAATAAAGTCTTTTGCTGTCTGTGCATCCCCTTTAATCTCAAAAGTAAAGATAGAACCGCCGCCATTAGGGAAGTATTTTTTGTAAAGCTCCTGCTGAGCCGGATCTGTAGATACAGATGGATGGTGAACCTTCTCTACCTGTGGGTGATTATTTAAGTACTGAACAACCTTCAGCGCATTCTCCACATGACGTTCTACACGAAGAGACAGTGTTTCAAGTCCCTGAAGGAAGATAAATGAGCTCACCGGAGAAATTGTTGCACCTGTGTCACGAAGAAGGATTGCACGGATCTTTGTAACAAATGCAGCCGGTCCGCAGGCTTTTGTGAAGCTTACTCCGTGGTAGCTTGGATTAGGCTCTGTCAGGGATGCAAATTTACCGGATGCTTCCCAGTCAAACTTACCACTTTCAACGATAACTCCACCGATGGTTGTTCCATGGCCGCCGATGAATTTAGTTGCTGAATGTACAACGATGTCTGCACCATATTCAAATGGTCTTACAAGGTAAGGTGTTGCAAATGTGTTATCTACAACAAGTGGAATCTTATGTGCATGAGCAATTTTTGCAATCGCTTCAATATCAACCACATCAGAGTTGGGGTTTCCAAGTGTTTCAATATACACTGCTTTTGTGTTGTCCTGAATTGCGTTCTCTACTTCTTCAAGATCAAATACATCAACAAATGTTGTTGTGATTCCATAAGACGGAAGTGTGTGCTCAAGCAGGTTTGTTGTTCCACCGTAGATATTCTTGGCTGCTACGATGTGATCTCCCTGCTGCGCAAGATTCTCGATGGTGTATGTGATCGCTGCTGCACCGGATGCTACTGCAAGTGCTGCAGAACCGCCTTCAAGTGCTGCGATTCTCTTCTCGAATACATCTTCTGTAGGATTTGTCAGACGTCCGTAAATATTACCTGCATCTGCAAGTCCGAAACGGGCTGCTGCGTGATTGCAGTTTCTGAATACATAGGAAGAGGTCTGGTAAATTGGTACTGCTCTGGCATCTGTAACCGGATCCGGGCTTTCCTGTCCTACGTGAAGCTGTAATGTTTCAAATTTAAATTTTCTGTCTTTTCTTTCGATTTTTTTGCTCATGTTTTTTTCCTCATCTTTCTCTGATTTATAATAATGATGTTAGGGTCAAAAGGCATTTTGCCCCTAACTTAATATCCACGAATTGCTCCGCTACAAAGTAGCTCCCGCAATTCTCAAACATTCGAAATCCGCTGATTTACTACGTAAATCGCTACTTTCTCATGTTTGACGGGTCCCAAGTTCAAAAGTCTTATCGTGCAAGCACGAACGACTTTTTGACCTTTTGACCCTGATATCATGATGTTAGCTTTCATCAGCACATTCGTTTTTCTTCTATATAAATTCGATTCTGGCTCTTTAATACTCTCATCTCTAAGCCTCTTCTCTTTCTACATATTTCATATCTGTTTGATATGATTTAGCATAGCTGTATATTATCACTTTAATCCTAGTATGTCAATAGGAAAAGAGTAGTCTTTTTCTATTGTTTCTTATAGTTTATAACTATATGTTTACAAGAATTACCAAATCCAGGTAAAACAGAACAACACTTCTTGGACATAAAATGGGAGAGGCAAACTATTTTTGCCCCTCCCATTAATATCCTATTTATTTCATACAGTTCTATTTAATACAGCTCTCAATTACACCGCCGCCTACAACAATATCTCCATCGTAGAGAACAACTGCCTGTCCTCTTGTAATGGCTCTCTGCGGTTTGTCAAAGCGCACATGAAGAACTCCATCCTCTGTCTGCCAGGCCACTGCATCCTGTTCCGGATGGCGATAGCGGATTTTTGCCTTCAGCCTCATTGGTTCTTTCAGAGATTCGCAGGAAATCAGATTTACTTTTTCTGCAGTCAGCTCTGTATGGAACAGATCCTCATTGCTTCCCAACACAACCTGATTGGTTTTCGGTGAAATATCACACACATACAGTCTAGCTGCCGCCGGAATTCCCAGACCACGTCTCTGGCCAAGTGTATAGTGAATAATTCCCTTGTGTCTGCCAAGGATATTCCCTTCCATATCTACAAAATCTCCTGGCTTGGACTTACGTCCCGTGTACTGTTCAATAAACTTCGCATAATCTCCGTCCGGCACAAAGCAGATATCCTGGCTGTCATGCTTTCTGGCATTGATAAAACCATGTTTTTCTGCGATCTCACGTACTTCTGTTTTTCGCAGTCCGCCTAATGGTAGCGAAATATGTGCCAGCTGCTCCTGTGTAAGCATATAAAGCACATAACTCTGATCCTTGGTATCATCCACTGCTTTCTTTAACAGATAGCGGTCCCTTTTCTCATCATACTCCACACGGGCATAATGGCCGGTTACAATATAGTCATACTCCAGCTCACGCATTCTCTGGAACATTTTGTCAAATTTCAGATAACGGTTGCAATCAATACAGGGATTGGGCGTACATCCATGTTCATAGGCATCTACAAAACGATCCATAACATCTTCTTTGAATCTCTCAGAGAAATTAAAAACATAATATTTAATCCCCATTCTGTAGCATACACTTCTGGCGTCCTCCACATCATCCAGAGAACAGCAGGTTTTCTCCCGTTTAATTCCTACATCTTCATTGTGAAACAGTTTCATAGTTGCTCCAATACACTGGTCACCGGATTCTTTGGTCAACAAAGCTGCTACGGAGCTATCCACTCCACCGCTCATGGCAATAATTGCTTTTCTCATAGTTTCATTCCATCCTATCTTAATAAATCTGTCCTGTTATTGGTTCATAATCAAACAACCAGGCACAGCCTGTCTGATTAAAAGTTATTCTCTAAAATGATTGTCAGGGGGTATCCCAAAAACTAACATAGCTATTCTATCACATCTGGGCAACCTAAAAAAAGCCCCTTTCAGGGCTTTTTTCAGATTACACTGCTGTTTTATACAAATAATGCTGTAGAATAGTAACGGTCTCCTGAGTCCGGAAGAAGTGCTACGATAGTTTTACCTTTGTTTTCCGGTCTCTTAGCCAGTTCGATTGCTGCATACAGGGCTGCACCAGAAGAAATACCCACCAGGATTCCTTCCTGCTTTGCAATAAGCTTTCCTGTTGTAAACGCATCTTCATTCTCTACAGGGATAACCTCGTCATAAACTTCTGTATTTAATGCCTTCGGCACAAATCCTGCACCAATGCCCTGAATCTTATGAGGGCCACTCTTTCCCTGAGAAAGTACAGGTGAAGTTGCAGGCTCTACTGCCACTACCTTCACATCCGGATTCTGGGATTTCAAATATTCTCCAACACCTGTGATCGTTCCGCCTGTACCAACACCAGCTACAAAGATATCTACCTGGCCGTCTGTATCTCTCCAGATCTCCGGCCCTGTAGTTTTTCTGTGGATCGCAGGATTTGCAGGGTTCTCAAACTGTCCCGGAATAAAGCTGTTCTCGTATTCCTCTGCCAGTTCTTTTGCTTTTGCAATTGCACCATTCATCCCCTTACTTCCCTCTGTAAGAACGATCTCTGCACCGTAAGCCTTCAGAATATTTCTACGCTCAACACTCATTGTCTCAGGCATAGTCAGGATTACCTTATATCCCTTGATCGCAGCCAGAGAAGCCAGACCAATTCCAGTATTTCCGGATGTAGGTTCAATGATCACTGCACCAGGTTTCAATACACCCTTTTCCTCTGCATCTTCGATCATGCTCAGTGCAATACGGTCCTTCGCGCTTCCTGCCGGATTAAAATATTCCAGTTTTACCAGAACATTTGCTTCCAGTCCAAGATTTTTCTCAATATTTCCAACCTCCAGAAGAGGAGTATTACCAACAAGTTCCGCTGCATTCTTATAAATCTTTGCCATGAGTTCGCCCTCCTTTTTTCATAGTATCTAAATATGAATTATATGTTATTGATATGATATTCCTGTTTTCACGGTTTGTCAAGGAAATTTTTTATATCACATAATCATTTCCCATCTGTTCATACCAATCCTTCAGATCCTGAAGAGTTACCTTGTCCAGTACTCCTTCAATGGCTTCATCCAGCATCTTCCACAGTCGCAGAGTCACGCACTCTCCGGCCCTGTCACACTGATTCGGTTCATCCTCCAGACAGGCTACAGGCTTCATACTGCCCTCCGTCAGTCTGAGGATCATCCCTACCGTATAAGTCTTCGGATCCCTGGCCAGCATATATCCCCCCTGTGCTCCTCTCAGACTCTTTACATATCCTGCCTTCTTTAAAGACGAAATAATCTGCTCCAGATACTTCTCTGAAATAGCTTCTCTGGCCGCAATATCTTTAATTTTTACCAATTCTCCTGTATTATGCACAGCCAGATCCAGCATCAGTCTCAGTGCATATCTTCCCTTTGTCGAAATCTGCATACAAAAACCTCCCTTTATCTCTTATCAAACGGATAACATCATCCGCTTCACTATTAAACAGATTTATTCCATATGTCTTTTATAATTATAAGTTTTCCTAGTTGATTAGTCAAGATATATTTCATATATTCAAAATATATTGCCAGTAAACAGTAAATAAACAATGACAGTTACTGTCTCTTCTCTGTTCTCAACAGTATTAAAAGGGCAGTTTCCGCTCTTATGCAGGAAACTGCCCTCTTAATTGACAAGCGGATATTTGCAATCCGCTTCGCTACGTGGCTCTACACCGAATAACTGCTCCGCAGTTTATTCCTCCAGATCATCCACATACTTCTGGATATTTGATGCATTTACATACTTTGTCACATTCTTTCCGCTCATAACCACCAGCGTAGGTGCCTGCATAATTCCAAACTCCTTGGCCATCTCCGGATTTTTCTCAGCATCAATGATCTCAAGTTCTTCACCCTCCAGCATCTTCTTGGCCATCTTACAATTTGGACAGGTACTGGTAGTAAAAAGATATTTATGTTCTGTCACAGGCTGGATTTTCACATCATCCTCTGTCATAGTTACCACACTGGTGTGTACAGGCTTCATTTTTTTCAGCTGTGAATGCATCACATCATACAGGGTACGGTTCTTATACTCCTGTGCCTTACCGTCATTCCAGTTCTGTACCGGACGGTAATAACCGGTAATACGGCTGTAAACCTCCGCCTTCTTACCACACTTCGGACAGGTAAAATGTTCTCCGCTGATATAACCATGCTCCTTACATACTGAATATGTAGGAGAAATCGTGTAATACGGAAGCTTATAATTCTCAGCAATCTTACGAACCAGCGCAGCTGCTGCCTTCCAGTCAG
The DNA here is from genome assembly GCF_014297245.1 of Blautia difficilis. NCBI lineage: Bacteria > Bacillati > Bacillota > Clostridia > Lachnospirales > Lachnospiraceae > Blautia > Blautia difficilis. The sequence continues at coordinate 53,948 of NZ_JACOQG010000013.1, forward strand.
GAAGCTTCTCACCGATAAATGCATGGAATACAGTACCTGAAGTATACAGTGTCTGTAATTCATCCTGAATATCCAGTGCATCAAAAATATCTGTTGTATATTCCACCGGAAGGTGGGAACTGTTTGTATAATATGGAGTATCACCTCTGCTTCCGGCTGTACGGATATCCGGCCAGCGCTTTCTGTCATGCTTTGCCAGACGATAGGCTGTAGATTCTGCCGGAGTAGCTTCCAGGTTGAACAGTTCACCTTCATATTCCACCTGATAATCAGACAGTCGCTCTCTCATATGGAGAAGAACCTCTTTGGTAAACTGTTGGGTACGCTCATCAGACATATCTCCTCCAAGCCAGCAGGCATTTAACCCAACCTCATTCATTCCCACCAGACCAATGGTAGAGAAATGATTGGAAAAGCTGCCCAGATATCTCTTAGTATAAGGATACAGGCCCTCATTAAGAAGCTTGGTGATCACTTCTCTCTTAATGTGCAGGGAACGGGCAGCCAGGTCCATCATATGATCCAAACGTCTGTAAAATTCTTCCGGGGTCTTGGACTGATAAGCAATTCTCGGCATATTAATAGTAACAACACCAACGGAACCTGTACTCTCACCGGAGCCAAAGAAACCGCCGCTCTTTTTGCGGAGCTCCCTCAGATCCAGACGAAGTCTGCAGCACATGCTTCTGATATCGCTGGGTTTCATATCACTGTTAATATAATTGGAGAAATATGGAGTTCCATATTTGGAAGTCATTTCAAAAAGCAATCGGTTGTTTTCTGTATCTGACCAGTCAAATTCCTTTGTGATAGAATATGTGGGGATGGGATACTGGAAGCCTCTGCCGTTGGCATCTCCCTCGATCATGGTCTCAATAAAGGCCTTATTGATCATATCCATTTCTTTTTTGCAGTCTTTGTATTTGAAATCCATATTTTTGCCGCCTACAATAGCCGGCAGCTCTGCAAGATCATCCGGAACTGTCCAGTCCAGGGTAATATTGGAAAACGGAGCCTGGGTTCCCCATCTGCTGGGAGTATTTACCCCGTAGATAAAGGATTCAATACATTTCTTCACTTCCGGATAGCTCAGGTTGTCAGCCTTTACAAAAGGAGCAAGATATGTATCAAAGGATGAAAATGCCTGGGCACCGGCCCACTCATTCTGCATAATTCCCAGGAAATTCACCATCTGATTGCAAAGTACACTTAAATGTCTGGCCGGTGAAGAAGTGATCTTGCCTTCAATACCTCCCAGACCTTCCTGGATCAGCTGCTTCAATGACCAGCCTGCACAATATCCTGTAAGCATGGACAGATCATGGATATGGATATCCGCATTTCTGTGAGCCTCAGCAATCTCATCATCATAAATCTCAGACAGCCAGTAATTTGCAGTTACTGCACCGGAGTTGCTCAGGATCAGTCCTCCTACAGAATAAGTAACTGTAGAATTCTCCTTTACACGCCAGTCTTCTACTTTTACATAACTGTTTACGATTTCTTTATAATCCAGAATCGTAGATTTCATATTACGTACTTTTTCCCTCTGCTTGCGGTAAAGGATATATGCCTTTGCCACGTCTGCATATCCAGCCTGGATCAGTACATTCTCCACACTGTCCTGAATCTCTTCTACGGAAATCTTATTATCCCTGATCTTATTCTGAAAATCTGCTGTCACCCGCAGTCCCAGCAGATCAATCATCTCTTTGCTGTAATTCTTTTCCTGCGCATCAAACGCTTTATCAATGGCAGATGTGATCTTACCTATCTTGAACTCATCCATCTGTCCATCCCGTTTCACTACCTGAAACATATCAAAGCCTCCCAACCTTCTCAAGTAAAATAATGATTCCGTTTCATTGTATCATCGTCCTGTAATTCCGTCAACATTAAAAAACACCATATATTGTGTTTTATTTTAATCGCAAAAACATTATATGGTGTTTCTCTTTCTGTTTTTTTATACTACCTGAGGGTAGATTTCCCGGGGAACCCTTGCCTTTACAGTAATCCCGGACTCTGTATATTCTTCTGAGATCAATTGTCCGAATTCACGGATCAGCTGAATTTTCCCAGCCTCCTGATAAGGAAAAACTCTCTCTACATAGATCAGTTCCTCTGTCAGAAGCTTCTCCAGAAGATCATTTAATGCATCCAGCCCTTCCCCGGTCCTGGCTGAAATTTTCAGCGAATAATCTGATTTAAAATCTCTGAGTACTGCTGCCCCCGGTGCATCCTGCTTATTAAAAAGGGTAATGATCTTTTTTCCCAGTACCCCCAGTTCCTTCAAGGTCTCATATACCACATGGATCTGCATTTCTGCCTGAGGATTAGAAGCATCTACCACATGGATAATATAATCTGCATACTTAGCCTCTTCCAGTGTACTTTTAAAGGCTTCCACCAGATGATGGGGCAATTTATTGATAAAACCAACGGTATCTGTCAACAGGATCTGTTGTCCATCCTTCAGATTCAGAATTCTTGTGGTAGGATCCAGGGTTGCAAATAATTTATCTTCAGACAGAACCGATGCACCTGTAAGCTTATTCAGCAAAGTGGATTTTCCGGCATTGGTATATCCCACAATAGCCGCTGTTTTTACCTTACCTCTTGCCCGTCCGGTACGGAGCAGCTCTCTGTGCTTTTCCACCTGTGCCAGATCCTGCTTCAGAGCTGAAATTCTGGTGCGGATAAGACGTCTGTCTGTCTCCAGCTTCTTCTCACCGGGCCCTCTGGTTCCGATTCCACCGCCCAGACGGGACAGAGATTCCCGCAGACCTACCAGTCTTGCCGAACGATAGCGAAGCTGTGCCAGCTCCACCTGAATCTTTCCTTCACTGGTAACTGCCCTTGCAGCAAAAATATCCAGGATCAGCAACGTCCTGTCCATAACCTTACAGTCAAGCTCCCTCTCCAGATTATTCAGCTGTGCCGGAGACAGCTCATCATCACAGATCACTCCTGTGGCATCCATGGCATATACCAGAGAACGCACTTCCTCTATTTTACCTTTACCGATATAAGTACCGGGATGTACTGCCTCACGATTCTGGATCATCCTTCCCACAGTCACTGCTCCTGCAGTTTCTGCAAGCTCCTCCAGCTCGTCCAGGGAATCCAGTACATTGTCCTCTGCAGCCGTCTGCACACCTATAAGGATCACCCGTTCTTCTAATCTGCCAAGCTCTTCCATATACTCTCCTACTGTTCCTCAGAACTGTCTGTATTTGCACTATCTGCGGCATTACTATCCACAGCAGCAGCCTCTGCTGTTGTCTCTGCTCCGGAATTTTCATTCTGCCCGGTTACACGGGTTTTCAGAAATGCCAGTTCTTTTTTCATAGTCTTATCATCCGGATACAGTTCCAGATACTCTTCTGCTTTCTGTTTTGCAGTTACAAAATCAAGCTTCTTCTCATATATTGTCATCTCATTAAACAAAAGACTTTTCAGTTCCTCTCCTTCTGCAAAGGTGAGGGCACTGGAAATATTAGAAAGAGCACTGTCATAATCTCCATCCTCTATATCACAGAGAGCCAGACCATTAAAGCCTCTGGCACTGTCCTCTGCCTGAGATACATATTCCTCAAATTTTTTTCTGGCACTGGCTGTATCCTTCTGTTCCATGTAAACCATTCCCTGGAGAAGCACGGCCTCTGTATTGCCATCATCTGCAGCCTCCTGCAGTTCTTTCTGGGCATTATCATAATCACCCATATAATAATATACCCGTCCCCTGTCACAATGATCCTGGGCATTGTCTGCAGTCTTTGACAGAGCAGCTTCCAGATAGCGGGTTCCATCTGCTTCCATATCCTTTTCCAGATAAGCACTGTAAATGCGGATTGCCATATCGTAAGTAGCTTCTTCTCCATATGCCTGTTCAAAATCAGTGGAAGCCTCCTCATAGGAATCCATGGCCAATGCCACCTCACCTGTAAGGAAATACACATCTGCATCCATATCATAATCTGCTGCAATAGACTGACAATCTGCCATTGCCTCATCATATGCTTTTATTTTTAGGTATGCAGCTGCTCTGTAGGATAAAATATCCTTTTTCAGAGATTTTCCAACCTTCTTACAATTCAGGGCATCCGTAAAATTTTCAATGGCCTCTTTATAATTTCCAAGATGCACATTCGCCACTCCTGCCCCTCTGTAAGAGCCCGCCAGATTTACGCCGGCAGCAATAGCAGTTTCAAATTCCTGCAGCGCTTCGTCATATTTTTCTGCTTCCAGATTACTGGATGCCTGTCTGTAATTTTTCATATCACTGCCGCAGCCGGAAAAAAAGACAGTTCCCAGGCATACAGCTAAAAACACTGCTATCTTTCTATTCTTCATGAGTATCCTTTATATCACAAATTTAATCAATAACCAAACCTTCTGCTTCCATTACTTTCACTACCCTGTCTACATTTTTATGGCAAAGTTCATCTGTTCCTGCCTCTACCATAACACGAATCAAAGGTTCTGTACCACTTTCACGGACCAGAATACGACCTTCATTGCCCAGGGATATGGCAACCTCCTCAACAGCCTTTACAACCGCCGGATTTTCCCTGGCAGTTTTCTTGTCAGACACACGCACATTGCGCAGAAGCTGAGGATAAACTTTCATTTCCTTTGCCAGATCACACAGAGTTGCTTTTTTCTCTACGCAGGCCTCCATGATCATAAGAGAGGTCAGGATTCCATCTCCTGTTGCTGCATATCTACTGAAAATAATATGTCCTGACTGCTCACCGCCAATGCTGTAATTATTTTCCATCATATTCTCGGCAACATATTTATCACCTACTGCTGTCTGCTCATAATCAATTCCTTCTCTTTCCAGGGATTTGTACAGACCCAGATTAGACATTACAGTAGTTACCACTGTATTGCCATTTAATCTTCCCTGCTCTTTGAGATATTTTCCACAGACATACATGATCTTATCTCCATCGATCACATTTCCCAGATGATCCACTGCAATACAGCGGTCTGCATCTCCATCATAGGCAAAACCAATATCAAGACCATTATCCACCACATATTTCTGAAGCACTTCAATATGTGTAGACCCACAGTTCGTATTAATGTTAGTTCCATCCGGCTCATTATTGATCACGTATGTTTTTGCACGGAGTGCATCAAATACACTCTTGGCAATAGCTGAGGAGCTTCCGTTTGCACAATCCAGACCAACTTTAATATTTTTAAAATCACGGCATGGAATAGAAATCAGATGTCCGATATAGCGGTTACGTCCGGAAGCAAAATCTATAGTACGTCCCACATCCTCCCTGGTTGCCAGAGGAAGTTCTTCCAGCACACCGTCCAGGTAAGATTCGATCCTGGCCTCAATCTCAGCCTCAATCTTCTGTCCATTTCCATTCAGCAGTTTGATTCCATTATCATAAAAGGGATTGTGGCTTGCAGAAATCATAATACCACAATCAAAATCCTCTGTGCGGACTGCATAGGAAACACTTGGTGTAGTAGTAACATGAAGAAGATATGCATCTGCACCGGAAGCAGTCAGTCCTGCTACCAGAGCATATTCAAACATATAGCTGCTTCTTCTGGTGTCTTTACCGATAACAATCTTTGCTTTGTGGTTCCTGCCATAATACCAGCCTACATAACGTCCAACCTTAAATGCATGATTTACTGTCAGTTTGACATTAGCTTCTCCTCGAAAACCATCTGTTCCAAAATATTTTCCCATAATGCTCCTCCTTAATTAATAACTATATTTATACCTCATCCTGTAAGTTACTCAGCTTCGCTGCCTGATCTGCTGCGATCAGACTATCAATGATCTCATCCAGGTCACCATTTAAAATATTATCCAGACGGTGGAGGGTCAATTTGATCCTGTGGTCTGTCACACGTCCCTGAGGGAAATTATAAGTACGGATCTTCTCTGAACGGTCACCGGTTCCAATCTGACTCCTGCGCGCCTCTGCCTCTGCGTCATGCTGCTTGGCAAGCTCCATCTCATACAGACGGGAACGAAGTACCTTCAGAGCCTTATCCTTATTTTTCAGCTGTGATTTTTCATCCTGGCAGGAAATTACAATACCTGTAGGAATATGAGTCAGTCGTACTGCTGAATCTGTAGTATTAACGCACTGTCCACCGTTACCGGAAGCACGGAACACATCAAATTTACAGTCATTCATATCCAGATGAAAATCAATCTCCTCTGCCTCAGGCATAATTGCCACTGTACAGGTAGAGGTATGGATACGTCCGCCGGATTCTGTCTCAGGTACTCGCTGCACACGATGTACACCACTTTCATATTTCAGTCTGGAATAAGCTCCTGCACCTGTGATCATGAAAGTAACTTCCTTAAATCCGCCGATTCCGTTTTCATTAAGGCTCATCATCTCTGTTTTCCAGCGCCGTGATTCCGCATATTTCACATACATACGGTAGATTTCTGCTGCAAAAAGAGCTGCCTCATCTCCGCCGGCACCTGCCCGGATCTCTACGATAACATTCTTACTGTCGTTTGGATCCTTTGGAAGAAGAAGAATCTTCAGTTCATGCTCCAGCTCCTCTACCTTTTTCTTTGCATCGGACAGCTCCTCTTTGAGCATTTCCCTCATTTCTTCATCCTTTTCCTCTTCCAGCATGGCAATGCTGTCCTGGATGGTTTCTTTATTTTTCTTATATTCACGATAAGTGTCTACGATAGGCTGCAGATCACTCTGTTCCTTCATAAGCTTCTGGAAATGCTCCTGGTTATCTGTAACTCCGGGCTCTCCCAGTTCATTCAGTACCTCCTCAAAGCGAATGAGCAGATCGTCTAATTTATCAAACATTCTGTTCCTCCTGTAATGATTTCTGTCCCAGGACCACGCGGTCTAATCCACACAGGTCCCTCTTTATTTCTGTATTTATAAATCCTTCTTTGTCCAGCAATTCTTTCACAGCTTTTCCCTGATCCCAGCCAATCTCATAGAGAAGCCAGCCTCCGGGAATTATATAATCCATGGCCTGCTTCGTAATGGCACGGTAGAAGTACAGTCCGTCCGCCTTTCCATCCAAAGCCATCCGGGGATCATGCAGCCTTACCTCTTCCATCAGTCCCTCAATCTCCCCTGTGGGAATATAGGGTGGGTTTGATATCAGCATATCATAAACCGGCCCGCTGAAATATTCTGAAGAAAACAGATCACTTTTTACAAACTCTGCCCTGTCTGCTGTCTGAAGCCTCCGGGCATTGCAGGCAGCCACCTTCAATGCTTTTTCCGAAAGATCTGCCCCTGCGCCGGATGCATCTGGAACTTCCAGCAGAAGACTGGTCAGGATACAGCCTGAACCTGTGCACATATCCAGAACCCTGGGCTTTTGCCTGCCCTTCAGAAGTCTGAGTGCTTCCTCCACCAGTGTCTCCGTATCCTGTCTGGGAATCAGCACATCTTCATTAACGTAAAATTCATATCCCATAAAAAAAGCCTGATGCGTCAGATGCTGAAGAGGGATATGCTGCGAGCGACCTGTGACCAACTCCAGATACCGGTCCGCTGTCTCTTTTGTAACACATTCTTCTCCGTGTGCAAGGTAATACGCCCGGCTTTTTCCTGTGATATATTCCAGAAGGAGGCGGGCATCCAGCCCAGCCTCCTCAATTCCTGCCTGTGCAAGAATTTCCTGTCCTTTTTTTAATAATCCTGTAAGGGTTTCCATAGCTTCTTTCCTCCCAGGTCTTTTCTCCTACTTTGCAGCAGCTGTCTTTTCATCAGAAGGATACGGAATATCCAGTTCAAATTCCTCCTTCAGATATGCTCTCCAGTCAAACACCGCTTCCACAGCCTTAATGGCAACCTCTGCCATATCCGCTGTAGGTTCCTTTGTAGTAAGCTTCTGCATTGCCAGACCTGGCTTGCTGAAAAAATCTGCGATCTTGCTGTCTGATCTGCCTGCCCACTGAATGATCTCAAAGGAAATACCTGCCACGATGGGTACCATCAGAAGTCTTCCGAATAATCTTACCCAGTAACCCGGCACCAATACAAATATAAAATGCAGAAAAATACTGACGATCATTACCAGAAACAGAAAACTGGTTCCACATCTTTTATGCTGTCTGGAGCTTGCCAGTACATTCTCCACTGTAAGCGGAAGACCATGCTCCACACAATTGATACACTTGTGCTCTGCCCCATGATACATAAACGTTCTCTGGATATCCTTCATTCTGGAAATGAGAAGCATATATCCCATGAACAATGCCAGCTTTACAAAAGCCTCCACAATGGTCACCACAAACTCAGAAGCTCCTACCTTACGGCAAAGACTGGCCAGTGCATAAGGCAAAAGCATGAAAGCTGCAATGGATACTACAATAGAAATTGCCACTGTAATATATAACAGCCATTTAAACTGCCTGTCTTCTTTTTTCTTTTTTGCTGCAAGCTCTTCCTCAGTGAGGGATGCATTCTTTTCTGCTTCTTCCTCATCCTCCTCATCACCTGCGATCTCGGCAGAGTACATCAGACACTTCGTTCCTATCACCAGAGAATCCACAAAGCTTACAACTCCACGTATCAGCGGATATTTCAGAAATTTTGCATTTCCAAATATACACTTATAGTCCTCTACCTTTAACTCAATTTCTTTGTCCGGCCTGCGCACTGCAATGGAGTATTTATCCTTATGGCGCATCATGATGCCTTCCATAACTGCCTGGCCGCCAATATTTGATGATTTCATCTTTTTCTCCTAAAGACCAAGAAAGGTTGAGATTTCCCAACCTCAACCTTCTCAATTCATACTATATTCTGATTATTTGCTCAGACCATATTTCTTATTGAACTTATCAATACGTCCACGAGCCTGTGCAGCTTTCTGCTGACCTGTGTAGAATGGATGACATTTGGAGCAGATTTCTACGTGGATGTCCTGCTTTGTAGAACCTGTTACGAATGTATTACCGCAGTTACAGGTTACAGTTGCCTGATAGTAGTTCGGATGGATTCCTTCTCTCATGATTTTCACCTCTCTGTAAAAATTCTATTTACTATTCGTATTCATTGACGAATTATCACTGATTGCCGCTTATGCGACACCAGCAAATTTACTATTAATTAAACAGCTTTTTGATTATATCACAGCCCCCGGAGGAATGCAAGGTATTTTACATTTTTTTTAAATGAATTTCTGCTTCTTCACTGTCTGCACAAATTCCTCGTTATTTCTGGTCCGTGCAAACATATTCAGGATCTGCTCTACCGCATCCTCAGACTTCATACCATTCAATGCCTTACGCATAATATACACAGCTTCCTGTTCCTCTTTTGTCAGAAGAAGATCCTCTCGTCTGGTGCCGGATTTCTGGATATCAATAGCAGGGAATACCCTCTTCTCCTGCAGCTTTCTGTCCAGTACCAGCTCCATGTTACCGGTTCCCTTAAATTCCTCATAGATTACATCATCCATCTTACTTCCGGTATCTACCAACGCTGTGGCAAGAATAGTCAGGCTGCCTCCCTCCCGCATATTTCTGGCAGCTCCGAAAAACCGCTTCGGCATATGCAGAGCCGCCGGATCAAGACCACCAGACAAAGTTCGTCCGCTTGGCGGAATGATCAGGTTGTATGCCCTTGCAAGTCTGGTAATGGAATCCAGCAGAATGGTAACATCCTTTTTATGCTCTACCAATCTGCGCGCACGCTCCACTACCATCTCAGATACACGCTTATGATGCTCCGGAAGCTCATCAAAGGTAGAATAGATCACCTCCACATTGCTTCCACGGATTGCTTCTTTAATATCTGTAACCTCTTCAGGACGCTCATCGATCAAAAGAATGATCAAATGCATATCCGGGTTATTTTTAAGAATCGATTTGGCCACATCCTTCAAAAGCGTGGTTTTACCGGCCTTTGGCGGGGACACAATCATTCCACGCTGTCCCTTTCCAATGGGACTGATAAGATCCACGATCCTCATGGCTACAGTTCCGCCTGGTCTCTCCATCCGCAGACGTTCATTGGGAAAAATAGGGGTCATATCCTCAAAATTATATCGCCTCTGGCCCTCGCTGGGATGGAATCCATTGATGGAAGTCACATACAAAAGGGCACTGAATTTCTCGCCCTGGGTCTTAATCCTGATATTACCACGGATGATGTCTCCTGTTTTTAAATTAAATCTGCGGATCTGAGAAGGCGATACATAAATATCGTTTTCACCGGGCATATAATTTTCGCATCGGATAAATCCATATCCATCCGGAAGCACCTCCAGAATCCCATTGGCCTTCTCTCCGCTGTCCAGCTGTACATTTTCCGCAGATACATGACTCTGGGAAGACTCATTTTCTGCTTTCTTATGCTCCTCTTCCTCCGCCTTTTTATCAGGCTCTTTCTTCTCAGCTTTTTTATTATTCTCTTCGTTCTCCAGCTGATCCTCCTGAAGCATCCGTTCGATCAGTTCCGGTTTCCGCAACGTTGACACTCCCTTTAAACCTCTGGCTTTTGCCAGATCTTTTAATGTTGCCAGAGATAATGATTCATACTTTTCTCTCATATAAATACCTCACAGCTTTCTGTAGCTATATTAAATATAACATTTATCAATCTTCATTTATTATCTGTTTCTGTTAATGGGATAAACTGCCGGAAATGGCAGGAATATCAGATATTTTGTATATATTAACATACTTTCTGTTATCTGTCTACTGTTGCTCTATTGTCTCAGTTACTGTTCACTCCGTTCTCAGTAACTGAGCCAAAATTCATTCCAGATTGCCTGCGGCAATAGAATTTTGGCTTGTATGTCTCGGGATTTTGGCATATTCATGCCAAAACACCTCGCGGGATAGTGGTGTGTGAACAGTAGCTTGTCTCATATTATATTCTCTTCCTGCTCCTGCATGCAAGTGGTTTTCTATTACCTTTTCCGTCAAAATTCGTTCCAGATTGCCTGCGGCAATGGAATTGCAGTTTATCAGAAAGAGCCTGCAAAAAGCCGGAAGCATATCTATGCTTCCGGCTTCGCTCATCACTTTATAAATTATTTCCAGATTGCTCCGTAATATTTCTGAATCTTTGCAATACGTTCATCTGTAATAGACTCAACCGCTGATCTGACAGCCTCATAAGTCTTCGGTCTTGCAGCTTTTAATGCACCTGGATTCAGAACATATTCTTTCGCTGATTCTGCAAAATATTCTGAACTGTTCTGTGTTACATAAGCTTTATTATAAGCTGTGTACAGGCTCTTCTCCTGATTATAGATGGTCTTGAATTCTGATGTAGTGTCTACATTACCGGCAATAAATGCAATGAAATGTCCCAATTCATGATAAATGGTTTCATTTACTTTTTTCAATGTGATCTGTCTGTTACGGGCATTGAAATATCCTGAATAAGAAACAGATGGATCTACATTTACTTTAAATCCAAGGGTTCTGTATGCGGTCAGTACACGGCTGTCTTCTTTCGGAGCAAGCTGTCCAACCTCAACAGTACCTGTAACACCACTATTGTTGTTCGCTGTGGTTGCAGAATTAACTCCTGTGGAAGCTCCTGCCTTCGCTGTTGTAGTTGTGGTAACTGTGGTAGTAGCTACTGTAGTAACCACTTTCACTTTTGACTTCTTTGTATATTTCTCTTCAATCTTTTTTACAACTGTTGTCTTGGTTACAACTGAAGCACTGGAAGTCTGAGCTGTTTTTTTGGAAGTAGTTGATGTGGCAGGAAGTTCTTTTGTGTATGTTTTTGCTGCTGCCTTTTTCATTTTTACTTTCTTAGTTGTTGTTTTCTTACTTGTAGTAGTTTTAACCACTGGCTTATCTGCAAGAGGTGTCTCCTCTTCCTCAATGTTGGTTTCCATCTCAGGGTCTGTATACACCGGAAGCTCCGGTATCTGGCTTTTCTGTTGTACAACAGCTACACTGCCCACAGCTACAGCAAGCACAATTGCAGTGAGTCCTGCTGCTACCCTTCTCTTTTTCAATAATTCAGTGATTCTCTTTTTCATAAACCTTACACATCCTTTCTGAATGTTGCAATCCTACGTGAATGGATCCAGATATCAGAAGCAATATGGATTAAAAATTGACTTTTTTATCTGCGGAAATAAAAAAAAAACCGTTTATCAATATAAACGGCTACCACAAATATAAGCTGATCCAAATCAGCTCTTTCCTGAAATCACATTACATAATTGGAATTTAATGTGGCAACCGGCTGTCATAATCAGCAATGCTGATCTTAGACCCTTGGCTTTGCGTCCCTGCTTTTCAACAGGTTTGCCTTTATTTATCTATAGTATATTCCGCGTTTTTGAGAATGTCAATACAGTTTTACGGACAAATTATTACAAATATTAATTTTTTTGTAAATTACATTTTCTTTTTCCGCTAATCTGCTATACTGTTGATAGAAATACTTTTTAACCCAAAATACTATCATCTTTACATACACATTTTTTATTTTAATATACGCAAAGGAATGAACCAATGTCAAAACCTCATTTTGTCCATGTCTTTGTCGTCCTGGTATTGATTTCCTGTCTGGTTCTGGCAGGCTGCGGGACTTCTGACGGAGACTCCAAAGAGCCTCCCGATTATTCCCCTCTTCAGGTACTGGTTCCCAAAGCTCCCGGAAAAAAAATTGTAGGAAATTCCCCACTAACTCTGGATATCTCCAATATCACACAAGGTTATCTCACTGCTGTGTCTGATTCCACAAGACAAAAGGTGAACGTTCAGCTGACAGCAGACGGTGGAACTACTTATTCCTATTTTATACAGCCCGGCGAAACCGCTGTAATTCCCTTTACAGATGGCAGCGGTACTTATCAGATCTGTTGTTACCAGCAAATAGACGGTACACAATATGCAGCTCTTTTCGCAGAGAATCTGGATGTTCAGTTAGATAATGAATTCCTCCCCTTTCTCTATCCCAATCAGTATGTGAATTTTTCGCCGGAATCAAAGGCCAGCAAGTTAGCCCTCTCCATTGTATCAGAAGATACCTCCGACATTGATGCCCTTCAGGCAATTTATAATTATGTTATCAGCCATGTCACCTATGATTATGAACTGGCAGAAAGTGTGGATTCTGATTATCTTCCGAATGTAGACCAGACCCTTGAAACAGGAAAGGGAATCTGCTTTGACTATGCCGCCCTTACAGCAGCCATGCTCAGAAGCCGCGACATCCCCTGTAAGCTTCAGATCGGATATGCCGGTACTGTCAAGCACGCCTGGATCAGCATATATATCCGTTCCAGAGGATGGGTGGATAAGGCTGTGGAATTCAGTGGCGATTCCTGGTCCCGCATGGATCCCACCTTTGACTCCAACAGCAAGGAAGATGCATCCATCCGGCAATACATAGGAGATGATGAAAATTACACTGTACAATTTACAAGATAAGTCTGTCGCAAGTCTCAGAAAGGAATAAAATTTTCATGAAAGCAAAACTAACCAATCAGGAGCTTTTTTATTTCTGCGAACAGTTTTCCATCCTTCTGCACTCAGGAATCTCCTGTGCAGAAGGAATCCAGCTGATGCTGGAGGATAGTCATACCCAAAAGGGACGAGATTTTTTCCAGTCCCTCCAGACAGATTATGAAGAAAACGGTTCCTTTTATATTTCTCTCCACAACACCGGACTTTTTCCGGACTCTATGATCTCTTATGTAAAAATCGGAGAGGAAACCGGATGCCTGGACGAGGTACTGAACAGTCTCTCCCTGCACTACCAGCAAGAGATGGAAATATCAGAAAATATTAAAAGTGCAATCACCTATCCCCTTCTCATGCTGGTGATGATGGCTGCTGTGATCCTTATCCTCTTGGCAAAGGTCCTGCCTGTATTCCGCCAGGTATTTCAGCAGATGGGACTGGAAATGAATCAGTTCTCCAACGGTCTTTTCCATGCCGGCAGTATGATCAGCCAGTACTCCGCTGTAGTATTCGCCGTGATCCTGGTAATGATTGCTGCTTTTGCTGTTCTTTTCTTTACTTCCAAAGGCCGCATTTATCTGCAGAACCTGGCCGGTCATCTTCCCCATATAAGGGAAATCTCCATTTCTGCCGATTATGCAAGACTGACCCAGGCCATTGCCATGGGACTTCACAGCGGCATGGACCATATTACCACTCTGGAAATGGCCGGACAGCTTATTTCCCAGCCGGATATTAAGAAAAAAAATGTAAAAGCCTGTGCTTTGCTGGAAGAAGGTTCTCTGCTGGAAAATGCACTGTCTGACTCAGAACTTTTTCAGGGAATGGAAGCAAGACTGATCACTGTGGGTCTGCGGGCCGGCTCTGCAGATGAAGTCATGAACCGCCTTGCCCAACGCTACCGCGACTCATCGCTGACAGTTACCGGAAATCTTATCTCCATTGTAGAACCAACCATCGTGATCATATTTTCTGTCCTGATCGGTCTGGTCCTCCTTTCTGTCATGATGCCGCTCCTTGGAATTCTTTCCGATATTGCAATTTGAGGTGACCACTATGGATATATTTGAAACAGACAGAGCACGGATAAAAAGAAGACTGCAGGCATTCCTCCCCATACTGCTTCTGGCAGCTGTCTGTCTGATCTTCTATCTGGGCATCACAGGTGCAGGCAGGGAGGCTGTTACAAAAGAGCAGACCACTTTAAAAAGAGCGCTAGAGCAAGGAGCCATCCATACCTATGCGCTGACCGGAAACTATCCCCAGAATCTGGAGGAATTGCTTACAGATTATAAAATCTCCTATGACCCTGATAAATTTGTAGTAGAATATGTGCCCAACGGTTCTAACCTGCTGCCCTCCATCAGTGTCCTGATTCTTTCTCAGCAGAAGGGAGGTCTCTCATGAATGACAAACTCTCTCCCAGACACTCTGTCCACAGGATCTTTGTTGTCATGATCTTTGGCTTATTTCTCCTTTTCCTTTTACTTATGCTTTTATTCGGAGCCAGAGCCTACAGCGTTTCTGTTGCCGGCAGTCAGAAAAATAATAACCTGTACACTGCCATTGCCTATGTAACAGCCAAGTTCCGGCAGCATGACACCGGCACAGATCAGGAAATCTACTGTGATACTCTGGGAAAATCCCAGGCCCTGTGCATGACCGATATCATAGAAGGAACAAAATATATTACCTATGTTTATCTGCAGGACAACAATCTGAAGGAGCTTTTCACATCTGCAGATATCTCCCCTTCACCTGAAATGGGAACTATCATTGCCAGTCTCAATGATTTCAGGATACAGGAAACCTCCGGTCACTTTTACCAGATTACATTTCAGGATTGTCAGGGAGAACAAAGCAGCCTGGTTCTGCACTCCGGAACTCCATGACAGAAAGGATGATTACTATGCAAAAGCTTAACAAACGTTCCGGATCCAGTCTCTTTCTGATGGAAATGATCCTTTCTATCCTGATCCTGGCTCTGGCCTGTACTGCATGCATCCGGATTTTCGCCGCAGCCGGCACAGACCGCAGAAAAGCCCGGGAACTGAATCATATCCAGACTCTGACTGTCTCTGCAGGAGAAATTCTGGAGGGCTGGACCGGAGATCCGGATGACTTTTTATCACTCCTTCCCGGAGGTATTGCAGAATCTGGTAAAATTTATTATTATTATGACAAAGAATGGGCGATCTGTCCCGAAGAGGAAGCACGGTACTGCCTGTCTGTACAGCTTTCCCTCTCAACCAAAAAAAAAGAAGCTGAACTGACCTTTTTCGACGCTTCGCATACAATCCTATATGAAACTGTTATCACCTTTCCCTTTTCCCAAAAGGAGGCCGGGACATGAATAAACGCAGAACTGTATTTCTTTCCAGTGGGCTGCCCTCCATGTTTGTCATCTTTTCTATCCTGTGTATGGTGATCCTGTCACTCCTGGCTCTGGGTACTTCCCGTCAGGACCTGCAAACCAGCCAGCTCTCCCTGGATCAGACCACAGCCTATTATAAAGCCTGTTCTGCTGCCACTGCACAGTATACAGAAATCACAGAATATATCCAGAAAACTGCCGAATCCGCTTCTGACAGAGAGCACTATCTTTCCCAGATGAAAAATCTGGAAAAAAACTTTAAAAATACTGTCTGGTCCAGACAGTCAGAAACCTTTTCCCTCACTCTGGATTATTCAGACGCTCTGGCTCTCTACGTGGAAGCAAAAGCAGAATATGCCGGTGCCTCCACTTTGCCTGATTTCAAAATCATTACATGGAAAACCATCAGTACCGGAACCTGGACTCCAGATACCCGACAGCCCGTTTACAACAAAGGAGAATCTAAATGACATCATCCAATATCCCGGATTTTTTATCCTATTCAGCCACCAGACATGCCTCTGATATTTTTATCATAGCCGGCAGACCTTTATCTGTAAAAATTGACGGCAATCTTTCTACTTACGGAGAAAGACTTATGCCAGGAGATACGGATGCACTGATCCGGCAGATCTATCAGCTGGCTAATAACAGAAATATTGATACTTTCCTGAATACAGGAGATGATGATTTCTCTTTTTCTGTCCCCGGACTGTCCAGATTCCGTGTGAACGCTTACAGACAAAGAGGTTCCCTGGCCGCTGTGATCCGCGTGATTGCTTTTGAACTGCCCAATCCCGACATCCTCCATATTCCGGAAGATGTCATGTCCACTGCTGATTTTACCAAGGGTATGGTACTGGTTACTGGTCCTGCAGGAAGCGGTAAATCTACTACCATGGCCTGCCTTGTGGACAAGATCAACCATTCCAGAGAAGGCCATATTATTACTCTGGAGGATCCTCTGGAATATCTGCACAGACATGATCGCTGTATTGTCAGCCAGAGGGAGATCTGCACAGACACAGAAAGCTATCTGGTATCTCTGCGAGCCACTCTCCGCCAGAGCCCTGACGTAATCCTTCTTGGAGAGATGAGAGACTATGAAACGATCCAGACTGCTATGACTGCTGCTGAGACCGGTCATCTGATTCTGTCCAGTCTGCATACCATCGGAGCTGCCAACACCATCGGACGTATCGTAGATGTCTTCGAGCCCTCACAGCAGCGCCAGATTTCCATCCAGCTTTCCATGGTTCTTCAGGCAGTCATCTCCCAGCAGCTGGTGCCGGATGTGGAAGGTCACAACATTCCTGTATTTGAAGTAATGCGCCTGAATCCTGCCATCCGAAATATGATCCGGGACAATAAGGTACATCAGATAGACGGTGTAATTTCTTCCTCTGCTCATGAGGGCATGCGTTCCATGGATCAGAGTCTGCTGGAATTATTCCGACAGAACCGTATCACAAAAGAAACAGCCTTGAAATATGCCGCCAATGCAGATATGCTGAAACGTAAACTGCTCTGATCTGAACATTCTGCATGATACAGTCAATGCTTAATCAGTGAACCAGATTTCCTACAACTCCATAGGAAACTACATACATGATCACGGTTGCCATAATAATTCCGGTAAGGATTGCCAGTGAAGATTTCTTAATATCAATCTCCAGCAGAGAAGCGATCAGAGAGCCTGTCCATGCCCCTGTTCCGGGAAGTGGAATTCCCACAAACAATGTCAGCCCCCAGAACTCATATTTTTTTACCTGATCACTTTTTCCCATTGCCCGGTCTTCCAGTTTCTGGATCAATCCCCGGAAAATCTTTGTCTTTTTCATCACCTTGAAAATCTTTCTGATGAAAAGCAGAATAAAGGGAATGGGGATAATATTTCCCGCTATACACAGGGGAATTGCCGTCACTGCCGGTATTTTCAGAAGAGATGCCGCCAAAAGCCCTCCTCGTAACTCCAGAAGGGGAATCATAGAAATAAAAAATACCGCTCCCTCCGGAGAAATATACTGTGAAAGGTTATGGGAAAACCATTGTACCAGTGCTTCCATAAAGCCTCCTATTTCAAATATTCTTTCAAAAAGTCAATAAATTTCTGCATTTCTTCCCTGGTTCCAATGGTAATACGAAGGAAGTTTTCTGTACGTCCCTTAGGAAAATATCTCACATAAATATGCTTTTCCCTTAACGCTGCAAAAAGCTCAGCTGCCGGACAGGTCTCATGAGATGCAAAAATAAAATTAGATTTGGAATCCTGAAAAGAAAAGCCAAGGGCCTTTAACTCTTTTTTTGTCCATTCCCTGGTCTCTATGATCTTATTACAGGTTTCCTCAAAATATTCCTGATCTTTCACTGCTGCCACACCGGCAGCCAGAGCTGTACGATCCATAGTATAAGAATTAAAGGAATACTTCACATCATTCAGATATTTGATCAGTTTTGCATTGCCACAGGCAAAACCAATACGCATTCCTGCCAGAGAGCGAGACTTGGAAAAGGTCTGCACTACCAGAAGATTGTCATATTTTTCAATCAGTGAAACTGCAGATGTACCGCCAAAATCTACATATGCCTCATCCACGATCACAATTACATCCCGGTTATGACAGATAATATCCTCCACATCCTCCAAGGGAAGTTCTACACCTGTTGGTGCATTGGGATTTGGAAAGATCACTCCTCCGTTTTCTCTGAAATAATCTTCTTTCCGAATGTGGAAATTCTCATCCAGAGCCGGACGCTCATAGGGAATCCGGAACAGATCTGCCCACACATCGTAAAAGGAATAGGTAATATCCGGAAAAAGAACTGGCTTTTCTGAATTAAAAAAAGTCAGAAAGCTCATAGCCAGCACATCATCAGATCCCACACCTACAAAAACCTGTTCATCCTTCAGGTGATATCTCTCTGCAATGGCATGGACCAGATCTCCTGCTGTAGGATCCGGATATAGTCTCATAGTATCTGTCTCCAGCTCTCTAAGAGCTCTCTCCACCCCCGGTGCAGGGGGATAAGGATTTTCATTGGTATTCAGCTTGATCATATCTGGCTGGTTCGGCTGCTCACCAGGTGTATATGGAATTACTTTACGCACATTGTCTTCCCAGGTACTCATTTTGTATTTCCTTTCTTGGCCGGTTTTCTTATTCTACTACTGCAATTACTTCAACCTCTGCCAGCACATTTTTAGGAAGCTGCTTTACAGCCACACAGGAGCGGGCCGGTTTTCCGGTAAAATATTTATCATAAACTGCATTAAAAGCTCCGAAATCTGCCATTTCCGCCAGGAAACAGGTGGTTTTGATCACATTTTCATAGGTAACTCCTGCTGCTTCAAGGATAGCACCGATATTCTTCATAATCTGTTCTGTCTGTTCTTCAATGGTAGTTCCTACTACTTCTCCTGTGGCCGGATCCAGCGGAACCTGCCCGGATGCATATACAAATCCATTGGCTACTTTCGCCTGAGAATATGGTCCGATTGCTGCCGGTGCATTCTTTGTCTCAATTGTCTTCATGATGTCATTACCTCCAGTATATTTAGTTTTGTAACTGTTCACAGTTTCACAGTTACAAGTTTTCATTAATGATAGCGCCAAAATCCTGTGCCGTCAATGTTCTTTTTCAAATAAAAGAGCTGTCCGCCCCGGATGCAGGTTTTGCATCCGAGATTCAGACAGCTCCTGATAATAATTTTCAGCTTCTCAGTTCAGAGATTTACGTTTTAGATCTCAGCCAGTTTCAGCAGATCCGGGATCTTGGATTCCCAGCCAAGTGCCATGATATGTACACCCTGACAGTATGGCTTGCACTCTTTGATAATACGTGCAGCGATCTCAACACCTGTGATACCTGCTTTTGTCTTTTCTTTGTCTGCTTTCAGTTCCTCGAGCATTTCGTCCGGAACATGAATGCCGGCAACGTTGTTGTTCATGAATTTAGCCATTCCAGCGGACTTCGGAATGATGATACCAACCTGTACAGGTTTTCCGAACTGTTTTGCTTTTTCCATGAATTTGATGAATTTCTCCGGTTCAAATACTGCCTGTGTCTGGAAGTATTCTGCACCTGCAGCTACTTTTTCATCATCGGTACATCCAGTGTGTTCAGAGGGAATCCCATCATTGGTCCGCCCATCTTAACCAAAACATCGTCATCTGTAAATCCGCCGCAGTAATCGATCAGCTCTCTTACGCTTGTACCGATCTTGATAACAAAGTTTCCAGGATTCTTGATCTTCTCGCCTGTTACTGTAGCAACACGCTCAACCAGAGGCATTCCTGTCTGGATCGCATCGGAGATTGCTTTTACTGTACTGATATTATCTACTACAACGCCGACATCTGCCGGAAGACCGCCGCTTGGAACAATTCTTCCCATAACGCGCTTAATGAGAGTTTTCTCAGCGCCCTGCGGGTATTTGGTTCTTGCAACAAATACTTCCATGTTTCCGATGTCAGCAACTTTTTTCTGCATTAATTCAATGGCATCCGGCTTATTATCCTCGATAACGATGATACCCTTCTCGGCACCTGTTGTCTTAAGGACTGCTTTCAGACCAAAAATAATGTCATCTGCATACTCAAGAAGTACTCTGTGGTCTGCTGTTAACAGAGGCTCACATTCACATCCGTTGAGAAGGATGGTATCTACCGGTTTGGCAGGTTTAAGTTTGACACAGGTCGGGAAACCTGCACCGCCCATACCAACGATTCCGGCTTCACGGATGATATCAATGATTTCATCCGGAGTAAGATTGTCAAGATCACCATGTGGCTGTACGGATTCGTGCAGAGTATTTTTTCCATCCGATTCAATGACAACAGCCATCACTTCGCTTCCACGTGTGCCATGCATACGCGGTTCAACAGCAACTACGGTTCCGCTTACGCTGGAATGTACCGGAGCACTGATAAATCCGGCAGCTTCACCGATCTTCTGACCAACTTTTACAGTGTCACCAACCTGAACGATCGGATTAGCCGGTGCGCCCAGATGCTGTGACATGGAGATTACAACTGTCTTCGGATCCGGGAATTTCTTCAGAGCGATATGCTCACTGAATTCCTTACGTTCTGACGGATGAACACCGCCGTAATATCCGTCCAGTCTTTCTTCTCTGATGGACTTCACATAGTCGTTGATCACTTTGAAATTAACTTTGGAGAAATCACGAACCTGTACAGGCTGGTTTAAGAATTCTTCCAAACGTCCCTGTTTTGCAAGTCTCTGGTAAATCTTCTCCCATGCACAGTCCTTATTCGGATCTACTTCGCATTTTCCATTCTTTGCTCCACCGCACTGTCCATTGACAAGACTCTTTGAACAGTCAACGATCGGACAGACACCTCCGGTAATGTTCAGATAACACTGCGCACATGCGTCACAGCTCTTCTTGGTAAGTGCCATGCCATGATGACCTCTGTAGTTAAGAGTGTTGCTTGCAGCAACTACCGGCTTACCTGCCAGATCCGCAACGGTCTGAATACCAAGGCCACAGGAAATTACTACTACATTCTCTGTACCTTCCGGAATCAGATCCTGTAATTTTCTTTCTGTGTGCATCTTGTTGCATAAGAAATCAAATTTCGCACTGCCTGTAACGTTCTTTCCCTGATCTGCAGCGAATTTCAGGAATTCGTCACAATCCGGTTCGTCAACAGTTTCAAATTCTTTGAAACATTTGTTGCAGGCAATCACAAACAGGTTGTCCTTACCGTCAAGCACTGATGCAAGTTCATCATTGCTTTTCAGTTTGTACTTAGTATAGTTTTCCAATTGCTCACCTTCCTTATGATAAAATAGTAAAAATTATATCCTTATGGTATCTGCTCTTATACGTTCCCTCCATCTCTCTGCACTCAAAAAAAGGGCCAATAAAACCAGATAAATAAGTTCAATATATATTCCTTAATAAATGTATCACAAAATGCTCATTTTATCCAGTTTTATTGGCAAATTTTATAAATTTCTTCTATGGTTTCATCCTAAATTTCTATAAAGTATGGATATTTGTGCTGAATGGGGCAGGAATGATTTTTTATTTCCGGTCAGAGGTAAGACATACAGGTACCGGATCTCGGATTTCCATTCTGTCAGGTTCTACCAGGCAGTCATAAGCCAGAATATGCACTCCTGCCTTTTTCGCCTCCTGCAGGGTTTCTCCAAATTCCCGATGAGTCTCCCAGTTGGGCTCAAACATGTCAACTCCCTTCATCTGGATCACCAGAAGCAGATAAGCTTCGTATCCTTCCTGCATACAATGGATCAGCTCCTTCAGATGCTTCACACCTCTTTCTGTCGGTGCATCCGGGAAACGTGCTATATTGTCAGATTCCAGAGTGACACCTTTTACTTCTATAAAAGCCTTACGTTTCTCTGAGCAGACATAAAGATCAAATCTGGAATTTCCATAAGTCTTCTCAGGCGTTACCTGAACCTTTTCCGGAAAAAGATGTCCTGCTTTTACCCACTCCAGTGCTGCCTTATTGGGAATCTGAGAGTCCATATTGATCAGACCCCTGCCCTTTTTATTTACGCAGATCAGATCATAGGCTGTCTTTCTCGCCGGATTGCTGCTCTTTTCCAGAAAGACCTGTACCCCCGGAATCAGAAGCTCTCTGCACCTGCCTGTATTCTTTACATGAACCGTTTCCACCTGTCCATTGATCTCCACATGTGCAATAAAACGATTGGGGCGGTCTATGAAACGGCCCTCTGTGATGTGTTCGTACTTCATATTTTCTGATTGACCACGCTTTCTATTTTTTCTTTGTTCTTTTTTACACACTGTATATACCATAGCATGTTTTCCTCATATCTACAACATTCTCACCTTGGGAAACTATTCTCCAGGCAAAGTGCCCCCGAGGATGTCAAGTCATTGCTACAAAAAATATGCGGCTTTTTTGCCACGAAAATGGCTTAAAACCGCATATTTCTGTATAGAGGACGTTATATAATTGTCACAAAGTAGGTGGGGAAGATGTTACGTCATTGCTACAAATATCATTCTCCGCATAACGATTTTTTATAAATCATTCCATTCTTGTGAAAGCGGAAAATGATAAGCCATATCGAAAGCTGAAATAGCTGCTCTATTTACATCCAAAATTTCAGTAAAATCTCGATCTTGCCCTTTAATTCCTTTTTTTCCTAACCCCGATAATAATTGTTCAGCTGTTTCCAACATTAAAACATGTAAATTTTTTGTTTCAGCATAGGTTTCCAGAACACTATTTTGACATTGTTTATGAAGACAATAAAGATAATGCCTAAATGCTTCTTTTTCGCCAAAACCTGTTGATGATGGTAAACTTCCATTGAACAACATTTCACTATATTTATTTTTCATCGTTACTGGAGGTTCAATTCTATCTAATAGGTCCATACGTTTTGCAATGTCTAAAAAAGGAATTTTATACTCTGATAATGCTTGTGGACAATAATACCATACCGCTCGACGGCTAGGCTGTTTATCATCTATTGTTTCAAAATGTTCTGGCTGAAACCATCTTAAATTCAAAAAATTTCCTGATGCAATTGCATCACATTTTGCTAATGCCATACATAATAATTGATGACTTGCATAACCCACAATCGTCATCTTCCGCTGTCTCTTAATTCCTGCTACTAATGACATAATATTAGACACCCACAATGGTCGATCCACCAAATAATATCGTTCCGGATGTTCGCATACAATATATACACCTTCTACATCCCATTCTTCAACATACTCTATCACCCGTTCAATCTGGCTTTCATCATTAAGTACATCACTACTCAATGAAATTGTGTGTATATACTTCATATCAGGTGCATATTTTTTTGCACTTTCTATTATTATTTTCTGTATTTTATTCCATAAATCGTCTATTTTCTTAGCAGTAATGGAAGGCAACAAAAACGCTTCTGCCTCAACTTCGTTATTTAATTTTGATAGTTCTTCTACTACCGTATCAAATTGTCCCATTTCCAATGATGTAATATCACTCTTCGGCCAATATGCATACTGAGACAATTTTTTTTGATATTGTCTAGGATAATACAATTGTGGATCAACAAGTACTTTCCCTTTTTTCTTATGCACCCTAGTTGCATAACCTTTTACCTTATTGGGCAAAATGTTCATAGGGCTAATGATAATAGTTCCACCATCAAACTCTTCTAAATGCTCGAGAGCTAACGCTTGCATATTATGTCCCATTTGTATAAAAAGTTCCATTCTTTAACCCCTTCTATTCATAAACAAATGTCTTTTTAGCTACTTTTAACCAATCTATTGCTTGCTTAGCAGTCCTAGGTCTTCTAGAAGGATATTTTCCCATCATTGCCCCTAATAATGCCATAAACTGACTTTGAGTATCCCCTTTGATTGAATACTGTACAGGTGTAATAGTTTCTGTCTTTTGTAAGACTTCAAGTGCATTTATAGAGCCTTCTCTAAATGGATTTTTTCCTGTAATACATTCATAGGTAACAACTCCTAGTGAAAAAATATCTGCTCGAGAATCAATTTCCTTTTTTAAATTATTAAATTGCTCAGGCGCAGCATATCCAGGTGTATGCGGACCCATCATTGCACCTGTTCTTGTCAATGAATCTGCTCCCAATATCCTTGCAATTCCAAAATCCAGAAAAAATATTCTACCATCATCTGCTCGTATAATATTTTCCGGTTTAATATCTCTATGCACAATACCTTTATTCTCTATACAAGCAATAAACTCTAACCCCTGTTCCAAAAATGTCACTGCTTCCTCTAAAGAAAATCTCTTTCCACTTTCAAGCACCTTCCGTAATTCTGTTCCTTTTACTTTTTGCTCAATAATATATAATGTCTCTGTTCCCTCATACTCTATGGTTCCAGTTTCATATATTTTAGGTACCATGGATAAGTTTAAATCTCTTTCTATTTGTATTTCCCTAAGAGACCTGGGATCGTTAAGCTGAAAATATAATTTAATAACAGTTTCTCCATATGAGTTGTGAACTCCATCAAATACAATCTTCTGTCCACCACGTGCCATCAATTCAATTTTTTCAAATTCTTCTTGACACATTTCTTGAAATTTTTTCATCTCTCATTTCTCCTAACTTAAATGGGCAACAGTCCTTCCAATCCATTCATTAAACTGTAAAGACTGATAACTTGACGGTGATGCTAATTTCTTTGCTTCTACTATTTTTCTAAAACTTCTCTTCTTACAATACAAACCTGTGCCTTGTCTTTCAAACTTTTTAATCGTACTACTTTGCGGATTTGAAGTACTTGTTAATGCATATGATTGTGATGCAAACCATGTATTAATAAGAGACTGTTCAGCAACTTTCTTTATATCCGTCATTTTAGCTTCCACTGAAATCAATTTTTTTATATTATATATCTTTTTGATGTCTACTGGTTTCCATAAGCCGTGATCACGTATAATCATATGTGCATCTAGTAATTTTTCTATGGCCTGAATTGTATCTTTTTCTGGCATCTTAAGTCTTGTTATCAATTCACTTCCTGTACTTCCTTTAGTCATCAATAACTGAGATAACACTTTTAAATCAGCTCCGACGAAGTTGTCTGGAATAAATAAGTCTGTAAAAGAAGTCCCGCCAGTGTACATCCAAGACACAAAAATA